>NZ_JBFBAD010000044.1:0-81603 GCF_040682075.1 Actinoplanes sp. NPDC051411
CCGCGGGGGGGCCCCCGGGCGACCGCCACACACACCCACCCCACCGCCCCCCGGCCCCCCCCCCCCCCCGCCCCCGCTTCTCTGGGCGACTTCTCGGTGCGACTTCTCGGTGCGACTTCTCTGGGCGACTTCAGCCTTTGGGGACGCGGCGGGTTCGGAGGATGACGGCGGTGGAGACGGTGACGGCGCAGGCTCCGGTGATCGCGGCCGGGCTCCACCAGGTGAGGATGCCCAGGGTGATCGCGGTGGCCCAGAGGACGACGGCGGTCAGGATCAGGGTGATCGGGAAGCGTTTGCGGTGGGCCGGGGCCAGGGGCTGGGCGCCCTCCAGCCGGGCGCAGAATTCGGGATCGTCGCGCCTTAACTGGCGCTCCAGTTCTGCCAGTCGACGGCTGTCTTCCCTGCTCAGCATGTCGCCACCTCCGCTCCGGCCGCGGGCCACGCACCTGACCGGGAACATGACCACCCCGATCAATGCCATTGTTACTCGCGCGTTGCCTGAGCGATACCTGAAGAGACTCCAACCTGAGGACGAATCGCCGCCTTTGCCGGATAAGGCCGAAAATTCCGAGTTATCGACGGTCAACTTCTCCGGTGATCTGTCAAGAGCGAAAACGATCGTCGGCCGACCGGCGCGGGGCCGCGAGATATTCCTGCACCTGCTGTTGCTGCCGAGTCTTGAGCGCGCCCACGTTGTAGATCTCGTCGAGCGGGCCCATCAGCCGGGCGCCGGAACCGCCACGCCGCAAACGCCGGGCCAGCAGCACGAACGGCGCGAGCACGATGACCAGGCCGACCGCAACGGCCAGCACTCCGAGCACCTGAGTCATGCCGGACAGCCTATTCGAAGGTGACGGTGGCGGACGGAACACCGCGGGCGCGGGCCACGTGCATGGACTCCTCCTCGATGTCGGCGCGCTGGGGTGGGGTCAGCGGGCCGAACGGGGTCACCGTCAGGTCGACGCGCTTGCGGGCCACCAGCTTGGCCCGCCACACGCCGACGATCTCGCCGTCGGCCAGGACGACGCCCGGGTTGCCGAGGATGCGCCAGACCTCCTTCTGCCGGTCGCGGCCGGGCACCAGCAGATCGCGGTCACGGGCCTGGAGAAGAGGATCCATGCCGGGGAGGAGGCGGACGCTCTCCGGAGTCGGGGGCGACTCGAACTTCTTGACCGCGGACGCCGGCAACCAGCCCTTCTTGCCGTCGACGGTGACCTCGGCCAGGTCGGCGGGCCAGACCCGCTTGATCTCGGCGGTCGTGGTGCCCACATATTTCGCCACCTCGGCCGGGGTGGCGGGGCCGAGAAACCGCAGGTATGTCGCGATGAGGTCGGCCATGCCCTCGTTTGCGGAAGGGATCGGGGGGGCGCCGGGGATCGGGCCGAGCGTCGCCTCGCGGCCGCGGGACTCGACCTCGACACCGCCGGCCAGGCCGGCCACCTGCCAGATGTTGCCGCCGATGTGCCGGGCCTTGCAGGAACGGCACTCATAGGTCAGCTGTCTGGGCACCCGCTTGCTGACCTGGGTGCTCACCTCGCCCCGGGCCATCGAACGGGTCAGCACCTCGCGGAACGCGGCCGCGGTGACCCGGAACGCCTCGATGCCGAGCTTGCCCGCGTCGGGCATCTGACCGCTCTTGATGCGGGCGGCCGCGTCGGCGTCGGTGAGCGGCCACAGCTGCTGGACCAGGGCCGGAAGGTCACGGCGACGATGCAGGTGCGGGGCGCCGCGGGCCGCCCAGACCATGAGCAGCCGGTCGTCGTCGAAGTCGGCCGTGGTGCGCGCGGCCAGGGCGACCTGGAGGGAACCCGGCATGTATTCCTGCACGCCGAGATCGAGCACGTCGAGGTCGGCCGGCTTGGCCCGGCCACGCTTGGCCAGGCCGTGCGCGGCCACGCGGAATGCCATCACCTGGGCGCGGTCGGCCATCGAGCCACCTCTCGAAAACTAGGTGCGACGACCGTACCGCCGGGCTGCGACATTTCTCAGCCGTTCCATCCGGGAGCCGGCCCGGCCCTCGACCAGTTCCCAGGTGTCCAGGCTGGTCGGACCGTACGGGCCCTCCTGCAGGATCGGCGGCTCACCGGTCAGGCGGAAACCGCAGTGACGGGCCACGGCGGTGCTCCCGAAATTACCCGGATCGATCCGCAGAAGGAGGCGGGACAACTTCAGCGTGCCTTGGGCGTACGCCGAAAGCAGTGACAACGCACCCGCCGCGAGCCCCCGGCGCCGATGCGGCGCACCGACCAGATAGCCGAGCTCGGCCTCCTTGAGGCCGAGGTCGACGCCGAAGAGCAGGACCTCGCCGAGGGGCAGGTTGCCGTTGGTGGTGATCGCGAGCTGGATGCGCTGGCCGGTGGTGCGGCCCTGGTAGGCGCGTTTGAGATAGGCGATGCCGGCCTCGACGTCGAACGGTGACGGCATCGGCGTCCAGCGGGCGATGTCGGGGTCGTCGAGCATCACGACCAGGTCGTCGAGGTCGTCCGAACGCCACTCGCGCAGGACGATGCCGCCTCCCGTCAGAGTGAGCGGGTAGGGAAGGCGGCTCGCGGTCACCAGTGAATCGTGCCGGTAAAGGGGTGGTTCCGGCCAGTAGCGAGAGGGTTGTGAAGGTGTTGCGTGCGGGACAGTGGGGGCGTAGAGGCAGCAAGGCGGGCCGATCGAACAGACCAACGTGGACCGTCGAGAGGCTTGATCACCTGGGCTTTTCGGCGCTGCTTATGAGTAGTCGACGCGGAGGGCCTACGGTGGGGGCGTGGAAGAGCGGACGGCGGTTGCGCCGCGCCGAGGCGGTCCAGCGCGTCGCGGCGAGAACTACGGCGGCCGATCCCGGCAGGAACGCGCCAGCGACCGGCGGACGCGGATCGTGACGGCGGCGGTCCACCTGTTCGGCACCCGCGACTATGAGCAGGTCACGGTCGCCGACGTCTGCGCGGGGGCGAGGGTCTCCAAGCGCTACTTCTACGAGCACTTCACCGACCGGGAAGATCTGCTGCTGATCGTGCACCGCGAGCAGAACCACTGGCTGCTCGCCCAGGTCGCGGGCGCGGCCCCACGCCAGGCGGCGACGGCCGAGGAATTCCTGCGGCCGATGATGCGGACACTGATCGCCAAGCTGGTCGAAGATCCGGAACGGGCCCGGGTGATCTACGTCAACGCGCCGCGGATGGAGACCCGCCGCCGAGGCGTACTGCGGGAGGACGCCCAGCACTTCGCGCCGCTGGTCAACCGGTTCGTCGGGACGACGACCGACAAGCGGCGGCTGGAGCGCACGCTGCTGGCCCTGATCGCCGGGATCAGCGAGGTCATCATCGACTGGATCTCCCGCGGCATGGCCGAGGACCCGGACGAACTGGCCGAGCACCTGACGTGGATCGCCGGCCACCTGCTCGCCCGCTGACGTTTGACGCGCGCACTCGTCGGGCAGTCTCACGTTGATCAGGTACGCCTGTGTTCCGGACAAGGCCGGGAAAACGGGACTCCGGCCTTGTCCGGCGGGCGGGCACCCGCTCGGTCAGCCGGCGCTCGGTCAGCCGACGCTCGGTCAGCCGGCGCGGGTGGCGGTTATGGTCAGGCCGGCTCCGCGCAAGCGGTCGACCAGCGCATCGCCCATCGCGGTGGCCGGGGTCAGCACTCCGCCCTCGGACGGCGGCAGCGCGTCTCGGTCGAAGGCCAGCGCCAGCGCCGACTCGCCCAGCATGACCGCGGTCGCGGCGTAACCGGGATCGCCCTGGGCCCGGACCCGGGACCGGTAGCGCACGCCCGTCGTCGTGACGGTGAAGACGTCGACCGTGAAGTGGCCCGACGCGCGGGTGCGTTCGCTCGGGCCGGTGCCCGGATCGGGCAGGATCCGGTCGAGGATGGCCGGCGGCGTCACGGCCAGGCCGACCATGGCGGCGCCGAGGCCCAGCTTCAAAGCCCCGGCCAGCAGCGGCGAAAGCGGGGAAGTGCCGACGCTCATCGTCTCGCGGTAGCGGAACGCACGGCCGTACGACCAGCCCCGCAGGGCATTCGAGCGGCGCACGATCCGGGTGTTGAACGAGGCCATGAAGAACGGGGCGAGGCTGCCGCGCAGGGACGGATCGACCTCCGCGCCGGGCACGGTGAGCATGTCGGACTGGCGGCCCAGGTCGGGCTCCGCGGCGCGGTCGGGGCTCAGCGAATAGGGACTCGCCGCGATGCGGCGCCGCGCGCGGTCCTTCTTCAGCTCCTCCGCCTGGTTGCGGATGGTGCCGATGGTGCCACCGCTCATGCCGCCGCGGAGGCTGGTCACGACCAGGGTGGTGGTGGTCAGATCGCCCGCCTGGTCGGCCTTGACCTGCCGGTCGAGGACGTGGACGCCGATGTCGGAGGGAATCGAGTCGAAGCCGCAGGCGTGCACGATGCGGGCGCCGGTGCGGCGGGCCAGGTCGTGGTTGGCGTCGATGCTGTCGCGGACGAAGAGCACCTCACCGGTCAGGTCGGCGTAGTCGGTGCCCGCGGCGGCGCAGGCCGCGACGAGGGCGCGGCCATATTTCAGGTACGGCCCGACCGTCGTGACGACCACCCGGGTGGAGGCGGCGAGCCGGGCCAGAGCGGGTTCGTCGGAGGCGTCGGCGACCACGATCGGCCAGTCGACGCCCAACTCGGCCCGAATTCGAGTGAGCTTCGTCTCGGAGCGGCCGGCCAGCGCGAGACGAGCGCCGGCGGGGGCGTGCGCGGCCAGGTGGCGGGCGACGAGGGCGCCGGCGAAACCGGTCGCGCCGTAGACGACGACGTCGTACTCGCGTGTGGGCTGGGTCATGGTTGCCGATTCTGCATCAGACCAGGGGGCCACGGAGCGGATGGTTACCGACCAGTAATTTAATCGCGTCGCATATCGGTCATACTCGTCCTAAAGAAAGATCAAATAGGGCAATTACTGAGAACAACGTCACTAGACCTTGGCGATCGCCGAATCGGCCCGGCTAGGTTCGGTCGGTCCGCCAACGTGGACACCGTGGGCGGAACGCCGAGTCCTTGCCGCCGCCCGACGGAACTTAACCCAAGGCATGGAGCGGGGGACCCAAAAGTTCCTCGGCGCGCTGCTGCGCGCCTCGGGGTGAAGCCGCCATGCGCGGCCGGGCACCTCAGCCCGAACCCGACAGCTCACCTCGCAGGCGTGGAGGTTTCTCTGTCATGGCACAGATCCGTAAGCATGCCCGAATTGCCCTCGGCCTCACCGCCGCGGGCGTGGCGGGCACAGCCGCCCTGCTCGGCCCGGCCTCCGCGGCGCAGGCGTCCAGTGTGAACTGGGACGCGATCGCGCAGTGCGAGTCCGGTGGCAACTGGAGCATCAACACGGGCAACGGCTTCTACGGTGGCCTGCAGTTCACCAAGGGCACCTGGAAGGCGTACGGCGGCACGAAGTATGCCAGCACGGCCAACAAGGCGAGCCGGTCCGAGCAGATCGCGATCGCCGAGAAGGTTCTGCGCGGCCAGGGCATCGGTGCCTGGCCCGTGTGCGGCAGGAAGGGCGGCTCGACCAAGCACTACTCGGGCAGCAACACCAGCGGTTCGCACAGCAGCAAGTCGAGTCACAAGGCGACCCACAAGGCGAGCCACACCTCGAAGTCGGTGACCCACAAGTCGTCGAGGACCACCCACCACAAGGCGACCACCACCAGCCGGGTCGTGCGGTCGGCGTCGGTCAAGGCGACCGGCAAGACCTATGTGGTGCGTTCGGGCGACACCCTGTCGGCCATCGCGACGCGCTACCAGGTCAAGGGCGGCTGGCACGCCCTGGCCTCGCTCAACACCGGCATCATCAGCGACCCGAACCTGATCTTCCCCGGTCAGCGGATCGCGCTCTGAGCTGCCCGCTCTGAGCTGCCCGCTCTGAGCTGGCGACTTTGAGCTGGCCCGCCTTGAGCCAGCCCGGTGTGAGCCGGCCCACCTTGAGCCGGCCCGCTGTGAGCTAGAAAATTCCACCGCACCAACCCCCGGGTGCCCCATCCCCGGTGATCAGCCACTCCGGCCCCGTTCCGTGCGAAGCACGGTGAGCCATGGGTCAAGCCATGCCCCCGGGTGATCCCATGTCCACAGAGGCCACGGTGGCGAGTGCGCTGTGGTGGTGCCATTCCCCCCGATCGGCACCACCACAGCAGCACATCGTCGTGTCGCGCTAAGCGCCGACGCCGGCTCCCAGGCCAACGATCAAGCCTTCGCGAGATCGCCGGCCTGGGCGCCACGCCTTTCGCGACCGCGCTCGGCCAAACTCACCCTCGGCACAACCACGTTCAGCGCCACCGCGCACTGCCCAACCTCGCTCGGCCCGACCGCGCACTGCCCGACCCGCACTGCCCGACTCGCTCGGCCCAATCACGCCCGACCCAACCGCGCTCGGCACCACCGCGCAGTACCAACCGCGCTCGGCCCAACCGCGCTCGGCCCAACCGCGCTCGGCCCAACCGCGCTCGGCCCAGTCACGCTCAGCCCAACCGCGCTCAGCCCAATCACGCTCGGCCCAATCACGCCCGGCCCAATCACGCCCGGCCCAATCACGCCCGGCCCAATCACGCCCGGCACCACCGGCCCGGCACCACCGCGCATTACGCAACCAGGCTCGCCACAACCGCACGCTGCGCCACCACGCACTGGACGACTCGAGAAGCGATCAGCGCGACGCCGGTGTGACGAACTCGGGCTGATCGAGCACCCGCAGCCACGAGCCGTCGGGCTGGCGGCGCACCACCTGGGCGCGGGCGCCCGCGCCGTCGCGGGGTGGCGTCGAGGTCAGCGCCAGGTCGCCGCTGATCAGCGTGGGCAGCGGCTGCTCGGGCGTGAACTGCGGCATCTTGGGGAGCAGCTCGGCCCACAGCTTTTCGATCGCGGAGCGGCCGACGGTCTGGCGGCCGGGCGGATAGGCCATGACCGCGTCTTCTTCATAGAGCCGAGCCAGGCCCTCCGCATCTTTGGCGTTGGCCCGCTCGACGAACAGGCGGGTCAGGTCTTCGGGCGTCATTGCCTTCTCGTGTTCGCTCATGGCCCCACCCTGCCGGGGCGCGAGCCAGTAGTCCAACAGATGGTTGTTGTCGTAACTAGAATCCCCAGTTATGGAACTGCGCCAGCTCCAATACTTCGCCGCGGTCGCCGACGAGGCCAACTTCACCCGCGCCGCGGCCCGCGTGCACATCAGCCAGTCCGGCGTTAGTGCGCAGGTCAGGGCCCTGGAAAGGGAACTCGGGGCGGAGCTCTTCGACCGGTCCGGGCGCACCGCCCGCCTCACCGAGGCGGGACGCGAGGCTTTGCCGTACGCGAAGGCCGCGCTCGACGCCGTGGCCGGCCTCCGGCAGACCGTCGACCAGGTGCAGGGGCTGGTGCGCGGCCACCTGACGGTCGGCATGGTCATCGGCTGTGAGGTGAAGCCGCTGTTCGCCGCGCTGGCCGCGTTTCACCGCGAGCATCCGGCGATCGAACTGGAGCTCGCCGAGGACAATTCCGACCAGTTGGTGGCCGGTGTGCGGACCTCATTGCATGACATCGCGCTGGTCGGGCTGGCCGGTGATGTTCCGGAGCATCTGGCTTCCCACGTCATCGCCCGCGAAGGCCTGATCGTATTGGTGCCGCCCGATTCGGAACTGGCCGGCCGGGACGCGATAACCGTGGAGGAGCTCACCGCGTACCCGATCGTCACCCTGCCGGAAGGCACCGGCATCCGGGCCGTTTTCGACGAAGCCTTTATCTCCCAGGGTTTTATGCCCGATCTGGCGCTCGCCGCGTCGGCGCCCGGCGCCGTCGCGAGTCTCGCCGCCCGCGGTTTCGGCGTCGCGGTCCTGAGCGAGTCGATGGCCGCCAGCTTTCCAGATCTGAAAGCGGTGCCGATCACCGGAGTCCCCGTTCCGGCCGTGCTCGCGTTGGTCTGGCGTCCGCGGGTCAGCGCCGCGCTTCAAGCGCTGCTGCCACATTTGAAAGCAGCGTTCGGCTAGTCTCCGGGCGTGGCCGTCCCGCTTCGTGAACAACTCCGGAAAGCCCTGCCCGTCGCGATGAAAGCCCGCGACCGGGTCGCCGTCGGCGTGCTGCGATCCACGCTGGCCGCGATCGACAACGCCGAAGCCGTGGTGCCGGCGGAAACGAAGGCCCTCGCGATCGAGCAGTCGCCACTCGGGGTCGGGGCCGCCGAGGCCGAGCGGCGCGTCCTCTCCGCCGGCGACATCGCGCGGATCGTGCAGGACGAGGTCGATTCCCGCGAGGAGGCCGCCGTCGATTACGAGCGCGCCGGGCATGCCGACCGGGCGGCTCAATTGCGCGACGAGGCCCGCTTCCTGGGCGAATTCCTCACCGTTTCCTAGGGCCCAGGCGGCCTCCTCACCGTTTCCTGGCGGCTATCCGTTCGACCGTGCCGGCCTTGAGCCGTTCCGATTCCTCGATGAGCAGCCCGGCCCCCTCGACGATCGGGCGCGGGCGCCGCGTCATGTGCTCGCCGCCGTGGGGAATCGTGTAAATCTCCAGCAGCCGCTGACCCGCCCAGATCGGCCACCAGTTGCTGCCGATGTGGTCGAGCAGAAGCAGGAGGCCGCCCGGCCGAAGCACCCGGCACATCTCGAGAAGGGCGGTCCGCTCGTCGGGCACCGCGCACATGGCCAACGTGCACACGACGGTGTCGAAAGCGCCGTCGTCGAACGGAAGCGCCTCCACGTCGGCCTCTTTCAGTTCGATCGCGCGGCCGAGCGCGGCCGACCGGGAACGGGCCCAGGCGAGCATTTCCGGGCTCAGGTCGACGCCGGTCAGGCGCGCTTCGGGCGGATAGAGAGCGAGGTTGAGGCCGGTGCCGACGGCGACCTCGAGAACGTCGCCCCGGGCCCGCGAGCACACCCATTCCCGGCCGCCCCGAAACTGGAAGCGCTCCAAGAATCGCATCGCCCGGTCGTAGCGCGGGGCGACCTCGTCCCAGTAGCGACGCGATCTGATGGTCGGGTCTTCGACTTCCATCGGGCACCTCCCGGTCGGCCCTCCATGACATCAGAGCGGCACCATCGACGTCGACCGCTCCGTGTTCCGCCCCGGTTCACCGGAAATCTCGACGCCGTTGGTCCGGGCACCGCAAGGTTCTCGTGGCGTAAGCGGCGAGGAGCGGTGAATGCGGGCGGCACGGCGAAGCGGTGGAGTCACCGAAACCATCCGAGTGGCTCCCGGCGAGCGCAACGCCACGCAGAGCATCGAGGCCGCGTTGCGGTCGGCGGCGCCCGGACAGACCGTGCTGCTCTCCCCCGGCGTCTACCGCGAAGACCTGGTCATCGACCGCGAGGTCCGGCTCGTCGCCGAGTTGGGCCGGGGCACGGTCTGGCTGATCGGGCGCGTGCCGGTGCGGCTGACTGCCGCCGCCACCCTCGCCGACCTGGTGTTGACCGGGGGCGACCCGGGCGAGGCGGTGCTGTCGGTGACCGGGGGCAGCCCCGAGATCGTGGGTTGCGAGTTCCGGGACGGACGGGTCGAGGTCTCCGGCGGGGCCGCACCCGAGCTGCGCGACTGCCGGTTCACCGGCGGGCGGCTGGCCGGACTGTACGCGCTCGGTGACAGCGTGGTCCGGATGACGAGCTGCCTGGTCAACGGCGTGGACGGGATCGGCGTGGTGGCCGGCGGATCGGCCCGCGTGTCGATTGAGGACTGTTGGGTCAGCGGGGTCAGCGGCTCGGGCCTGCGGGCCCGCGGCAACGCCCGGGTCGAGATCGCGCGCGGCGGGCTGACCGCCCCCGGGCGGCACGGCGTGCTGGCCGAGGAGACCGCCGAGGTGACCGTCCGCGAGGCGGCGATCGAGCGGAGCGGCGCCGACGGTGTGCTGGCGAGCGGGTCGGCCCGGGTCGACCTGGTCGGGTGCCGGATCGCCGACGGGGCCGGGGCGGGCGCGGTCGCGACCGACCGGGCCGAGGTGACACTGTCCGGCACCGGGATCGACCGGGCCGCGACGACCGGTGTGGTCGCGCGCGGCGAGGCGACGGTCCGGGTCACCGGCGGGTCGGTACGGCACGCGGGCGGTAACGGGATCTTCGTGTCCGAGCGGGCCACGGCCACGCTGAGCGACACCGCGGTCGGCGACTCGGCGTACAGCGCGGTGCACGCCGGCGGCTCGGCGCGGCTGACCGCGACCCACCTGTGGATCGGGCCGTCGGCCGAGCACGGGCTGCACCTGATCGGCGAGGCGACCGCCGAACTGACCGGCGGCCGGGTCCGTGGGTGCGCTCTGGCCGGGATCAGCCTCGAGGACCATGCCTCGGCCCAGGCGACCGGCACGGTGCTCGACGGCAACCGCAACGGCGTGCTGCACGGCTCGGACCGGCCGGTGAAGCTCACCGAGTGCGTGGTCAGCGCCAGCGAGCGGGCCGGGGTGCAGATCGGCACCGGTGCCACGGCCGAGATGAGCGACTGCCGGGTCGAGCGCACCGGCACCGCCGGCATCGTCTTCGAGAAGGACAGCGGCGGCTCGGTGACCAAGTGCTCGGTGACCGGCGCGGCCGGCTCGGGCATCGTGGTGTGGACCGGCGCGACCCCGGACGTGCAGGAGAGCTCGTGCACGGAGGGCGGCAAGAACGCGCTCTTCGTCGGTGAGGGCGGCGGCGGCACGTTCACCGACTGCGTCTTCACGGCCAGCGCGTTCCCGGCTGTCCACGTCGGATCGAAGGCGACCCCGAAGCTGGTGCGCTGCCGGATCCGGGACACCGAGGTCGACGTGGCCCTGGACGACGACGCGGATCCGACCTTCGAGGACATCACGCTCACGGACGTACCGAATTCGCTGTTGCCCGGCTCGGCCGCGCCCGCCCCGGAAGGCGGTGGCGGCACGGCGGCCGAACAGGAGGCCGACCTCCCGGAGTTGCTCGCCGAACTGAACGCGCTCGTCGGCCTCGACCGGGTCAAGCAGGACGTGCAGGCCCAGGTTAAGCTCATGCAGACCGTGCGCCGCCGGCAGGACGCCGGCCTGGCCGCGCCGCCGCTGAGCCGGCACCTCGTCTTCGCCGGCAACCCGGGCACCGGAAAGACCACCGTGGCCCGGCTCTACGGCAAGTTGCTGACCGCGCTGGGCATGCTCGAACGCGGCCACCTGGTCGAGGCCGACCGTACGGCGATGGTCGGCGAATACGTCGGGCACACCGCCCCGCGCACCCAGGGGATCTTCCGCAAGGCGCTGGGCGGGGTGCTGTTCATCGACGAGGCCTATTCGCTGGTGCCGCCGGGCAACCCGCAGGACTTCGGTCACGAGGCGATCGCCACGCTGGTCAAACTGATGGAGGACCACCGCGACGACGTGGTGGTGATCGTGGCCGGATACCCGCTCGAGATGGGCCGGTTCGTCGCCTCCAATCCCGGTCTGGCGTCCCGGTTCTCGCGCACGCTGACCTTCGAGGACTACGGGCCGGACGAGCTCACCGAGATCGTCGAGACCCAGTGCCGGCAGCACGAATACCGGCTGGCGCCCGACGCCCGGGAGGCGCTGCACGCCCACTTCGCGACGCTTGATCACGGCCACGGTTTCGGCAACGGGCGTGCCGCGCGGCAGCTGTTCCAGCGGATGACCGAACACCAGGCCCAGCGGGTGGCCGATCTGACCGATCCGTCCACTGACGACCTGCTGGAATTGACCGCATTGGACATCCCGGTCGGCGGTTAACAGCCTATGAAATAAGGGTTTTTTCCTCGCTTTGCCGTCTAATCGAACATAGCGTCCTGGCTGTGATGGGCGTGCCGCGGGAACTCACCGCCTGGTTCGAGGACGTGCTGGTGCCCGAGAGCACCCCGCTGCTGCGGCGCTACGTGCGCCAGCTGGTGCCGGGCGACCCGCACCGCGCCGACGACATCGTGCAGGAAACCCTGCTGCGCGGCTGGCGGCACATCACCACGTTGGCCGCGACCCGCTCCCCGCAGGCCTGGCTCTCCCGGGTCGCCCGCAACGTCGCCATCGACTGGGCCCGCCGGCACGCGGCCCGGCCGACCGAGGTCGACGAGGACCTGGCGACGTTCCCGGCACCCGACGACGAGCACTACGACGCGGCCCTCGACCGCACGGTGCTGATCGGCGCGCTGCGGCGGCTGTCACCGGCCCAACGGGAGATCCTCGTGCTGGTGCACTGCGAGGACCGTACGCACGCCGAGGTCGCGCACTCGCTCGGCGTGCCGGCGGGGACGGTGAAGTCCCGCGCCTTCTACGGCACCCGGGAACTGCGCCGCGTGCTCGGCGACATCGGCGTCACCGGCTAAAACTTCAAAAGAGCGAGGACATCGGGCGGCAGGGCCGCTTGCGGTTCCTCCGGTACGGGCGGGGGCTGCGCGCCGTGCTTGTACGGCAGTGGCCGCACCTCCTCGCCCAACTGCTCGGACATCTTCTCGGCGACGTTGGTGAGCCAGCGCTTCACGTCGGCCGGCTGCACGCCCGGACGGACCTTGTCCGACATGTACCGGCCCGACTTGTCGTTGACCGTCCACACTCCGGTGCCGGGGTCGCGGCTGAGTTCGCCGCTGATGCGGGCCGGGCCGGCCCAGGCGGTGCCGTCGTCGGTGAAGCGGGCGCCGATCGTCGGGTGGCCCTGCTCGTTGATGCTCGCCTTCAGCTGCTCGACGGTCAGGGTCGGATCCTTGGCGTACATGGCCGTGAACAGCTCGCCGATCTGCCGGTCGGAGACCGCGGTCAGCAGCTCCTCGCTGCCGATCCAGATCTGCCCGCCGGGGTCGACGACGTAGTGCCAGTGGGCGTCCGGGCGTCCGGCCCAGACGAAGTCGTGGAAGCCGGAGAGCGGCATGAGCGCCGGGTTGATCCGCACCTCCTGCGTCGGCAGGGCGTCGCCCTTTACCCCCTTGGCGTCGTGGGGCTGGGGCGGCGACAGCTCGAACGGCTTGACCTTCTTCGGATAGACCGCCGGTCCGTATTCGACGTCGAGGTCGGCGGGCCCGCGGTCGGCCTCGGCCGGCTCGCGGGAGTGCGAGAGCAGATTGGTCATGCCGCGGTCGAACTCGGCCGGCTCGCGCAGGTGCGAGAACGGCTCGGGCGGCGCGCCCTCGGTGGTGTCGGCGAGCAGGTTGAGCACGGACTCCGGGAGGGCCGGGGGCGCCGGCGGCCGGCCGGGCGGGGGTGGCGGAGGGAGCTGCGAATCGTCCTTGGGCGCGGGCGGTGGGGGCGGGGGATCCTGCGGCGGGGGCGGGTCGCTGTGTTTGTAGGGCTGGGGGCGGACTTCGGTGCCGAAGTGGTCGGACATGCGGGCGGCCACGTTGGTGAGCCAGCGTTTCACGTCCGGCGGCTGGATGCCGGGGCGGACCTTGTCGGACATGTAGCGGCCGGACTTGTCGTTGACCGTCCAGACGCCCTTGTCGTCGCGACTCAGTTCGCCGCTGATGCGGGCCGGGCCGGCCCAGGCGGTGCCGTCGTCGGTGAAGCGGGCGCCGATCGTCGGGTGGCCCTGCTCATTGATGGCGGCCCTGAGCTGCTCGATGGTGAGCGTCGGGTCCTTGGCGCTCATCGCGGTGAACAGGTCGGCGATCTGGCGCTCGGAGACCGCGGTCAGCAGTTCCTCGCTGCCGATCCAGATCTGGCCGTCCGGCGCGACCACGTAGTGCCAGTGGGCCTCGGGCCGGCCCGCCCACAGGAGTTCGTCGAAGTCGGCGAGCTTCATCAGGGCGGGGTTGACGCGCACGGCCTGGGTTTGAAGGGCGTCGCCCTTGACGCCTTTGGCGTCGTGCGGCTGCGGCGGTGAGAGTTCGAAGGGTTTGACCTTCTTGGGGTAGACCGCCGGGCCGTAGTCGTGATCGAGATCCTGGGTGGCCGCCGCACCGCGTTCCGACGAAGCGGGGGCCTTCCGCACGTCGAAGACGGCGTGGTCACCGGTGACCGGTGCGAACACGTCGTCGGCGTCGCGGAGGCCGAGGATGCCGTTGTGCAGGCCGATCTGCCCGGTGCGCACCTGTTCGGCGATCTCCGGGGCGAGCCGGTTGAACTCGGCCACCCGCTGGTCGTAACGGGCCCGCAGAGCGGGACTCGCGTCCTTCGGCAACGTCAGCGCGGTCGCGCCGAGCAGGCCGTGGTCCGGGGCGCCGGCCGGGCGCATCAGCCCGGCCAGGCCGATCGTGTGCTCGCTCGCGCCGAGCTGCACGTCGAGCTTGTTGATCGTCTCGGCTCTGATCGACTGAGGCCGGGGAACAGCGAGGCCGTCCCTCCAGCGGATGCCGGCCGGGTCGGCCGGGCGTACGTAGATGGCGAGGCCGTGCCGGTCGGCGAAGGTCTGGAAGCGGTCGACCCGCGGGGCATGCGAGGAGCCGAGGTTCTTGAGCTGGTTCCAGCGGCGGAGACGCTTGGCGAAGGCGAGTGAACCGTCGGGGCGCGGAGTGAACGGCTTCGACAGTTTGTGGAGCACGCTGCGCGACAGGTTCTTGAGCGTCGCGAACGGGGCGGGCCCGGCGGGGCGAACCGCGGGCGAGACCGCCATGTAGTGGTCGCCCGAGCGGAAGATGTCGACGACGTCGGCACCCTCGCGTCCGGCCAGGGCGGGCGCGATGCCCGTCTGGTGCACCCGGAACTGCACGTCCAGGGTGTCCGCGAGCAGCGGCAGGAACGCCTCGCCGAGCGGTGTGCCGTACGCGTTCTCCCAGTCGGCGACCGCGCGCACCAGGCCGTCGAACTCGTTCCGGTCGAGGGCCCGGTTCGCGTCCAGGTAGTGGTGCGCGGTCACGTCCCGCAGGGTCGCGTCGTCGAGTTTCGCGAGTTCGAAGTGGACGCCGCGCTTGGCCAGGTAGTCGAACATCTGCCGCATCGACAGCGCGTCGTCGTGCAGGCCGCCGTGGGCGTTGAGCTTGATCTCGCGGGTCGCACGGATCGAGGCCGAGTTCGCCGACCTGCCGCTCGCGACCAGTTCGGCGGTGCGGGTGGTCTGGTACGCCTCGCGCAACTGCGACAGCGGGAGCAGCTGACCGGTTTCGGCACGGGTCACGCCGTACGCGTCGAGGCGCGCGAGCAGAGCGGCGCGCGACATTCCGTCGATCTCGTCCCGGACCCCCGCCATGATCGCGTGGTTGCGGTATTGCCGCACGACCTGCGTCGGCACGTGTTCGCGGCCGAGGGTCTGCAGGTGGTTCTCGGCGAGGTTGCGCAGTTGTTCGGCGGCGTGACCGAGGTCGGTCTGGGTCGGTACGAGCCCGTCGTCGTTGCGGATGCCGTTGCCGCGCCACGTTTCCAGGTCGCTCTGGATGCGCCGCGGGTTGCCCAGCCAGTCGTGCAGGCCGGTGCTCGCGTCGAGGCGTGCCCGCACGCGGTCGGGGGCGCTGCCGAGCACCGAGTAGAGCTGGCAGCGACCCTCCCCGGGCACGTTGTGGATCAGACCGCCGGGCACCGCGCCCGGCGTGGCCGGGACCGGGACCGAGACCTTCTTCTTGAGTTTGTTCACCGGCCTGGCCGCCGAAACGGGGACCGCGGCGCGGGATTTCGCGGTGGCTCCGTCGTAGTGGTCGCCGTCGCGGTGCACCTGGATGAGCGGCGCGTCGTCGCGGCCCAGCGTGAGCGGGTCGAACCGCGGCTGGTGTACGTCGATCCGGGCGTCGAGCCCGTGCGCGAGCAGCGGCAGGAACGTCTCCCCGGCGTTGCCCGCCCAGGCCGTCGGCCAGTTCTCGACCGCGTCCATGATCTGCGCGTATTCCATGTCGTCGAGCGGCCGAGCCGGGTCGACGTAGTGGTCCATCGCGCGGTCGTACAGCTCGCCCAGGCTCGCATCGGGGTGCACCTCGCCGGTGACCCGCTCGATCAGCTGCTCCCGGCTCAGCCCTTCGACCTCGGTGCGCATGAGTCCGAGGTTGTTGTGCCGGAACGCGTTGATCGCGGCGAGCGGCACCGACGCCGCGCCGCCGTCGTGGAGGTTGCGGTGGACCAGCGTGCGCAGGTGGCCCGCGGCCTGAGCGAGCTCGGATCCGGCCGGCACCGGGCCGGGCCGGCGCACCATCTCGCCGATCTGGCTGCGCACCTGGCCCGAGTTCTTGAGCCAGGCGTGCAGTTCGGGCGAGCCGAGGCCGGCCGTGGCGAGCCGGTCGCCGATGAGCGAGGGGTTGCTCGCGACCATCGAGTAGAGCTGGCAGTTGCCGTCCCGCGGCACGGCGACCGGCAGCATGGGGGTGGCCTTGTCGGCCGGGCCTTGGATGTGCTGGGCGAGTTCGGTCATCCGCACGTCGGTGGCCGAGGCCGAGGCGACCCCGAGGTAGTCGTGACGGAACTGGTCGAGCAGCTTGTACTGCTGCTGCTCGAGCGCCCACCACTTCTCGCCGGCCGTCTCCCACGCCGCGACGAGCCCCGGAATCTCCTGCTCCTTGGCACCCCCGGGATCCCGGTACGCGTCGAACCGGGTCGCGTCGAGTTTCTCGGCCGCCGCCACGAACTCGTCCGCCGCTGTCGCCAGGTTCTTCTCGTGGGCGACCAGCGTCTCGAAGGCGCCCTTGCTCGCGTCCGAGGACAGGCCGAGCGCGGTCCGGGAGTCGTGCAGGCCCATCCGCAGCGTGACCACCGAGATGTCGTCCGGCGACGCGCTGCTCACGAACTTCGTCTTGCCGAAGGTCTTGTCGAGCTGGATGGTGATCTCGACCCGGCTGAGGTAGTCGATCGCGGCCGACCGGCTCTCCGGCTTGGTGTTGCCGAGCACGCCGGTCGACCCGCTGCCGCTCTCGGTCGCGACCTGCGAGTCGCCGGCCGAGATGCCCGGGCCGCCCTGTTCCAGGGCCTGATAGGCGTCGTCGGCGTAGCCGCGGCCGACCAGCGGGATCCGCGGGGTGCGCAGCGACTGGACGATCTGGTTGGTGCCCGCGCTGTAGCCCGAGGTGGTCAGCGGGGCGTGCTCACGGAACACGCCCGAGCTCACCCCGCCGAGCGAGGCCGCCTCGGGCACCAGCTTGATGTTGACCTTGGCGCTCTGCCCGAAGATCTGGGCGCTGACCGCTTTCGGCAGGTCGAGGCCGTCCTTGGTGATCATCTGGCCGACGCCGGGCAGCAGGATCGCCGGGGTGAGGCCCTGGTGGATGGTGTGCGCGCCGGCGTAACCCGGCTTGGCCAGTCGCTTGGCCGCGCCGGTGAGCAGCTTCTCGACCGTCTTCTGAAGGTGCGCGATCTGGGTCATGTCCTCGGCCGAGAACCGGGGCGGGATCGGCAGGCCGTTCGAGGTGGTCCAGCCCGGGCCGAGCTCGCCCGGCTGAGCGATCTCATAGGGGGCAGGCGCCTTGACCTCCTCGGCCGGATCGCGGGGCAGCCGCAGGTCGTCGGCCCACCGGTCCTGCTCGACCACGTCGTGCACGACCAGCAGCGGCTCGCCGACCGGCTTGCCCCGGTCGAACACCATCAGCGAGAACTTGGCCGGGAACGTCATCCGGGCCTTCACGCCGCGGCCCGAGCTCATGTTGGTGTGTACGGTGGTGAGGCCGCTGGCCTGCGAGTTGGCGGTGTGCGAGGAGGCGCCGACGCTGTCCCCGACGCCCATCGCCAGGTTCTCGCCGTGGTGGTTGGAGACGCCGGTGCCGCTGGCCGTGCCGAACACCGACGAGCCGTGGGTGCGCTGCACGGTCGTGCCGGTGTCCTGCACCAGCGTGGTCTTGATGTCGAGGTCGTCGTGGCTGGCCACGAAACCCTTGAACACCGGCTCGCCGGCCGGTTCCGCGATCAGGCGTACGTCGCGGGCGTGCTGGGTCATCCGGCCCGGCTTCAGGTGCAGCACCGAGACGCCACCGTCGACCATGGACGGCCAGTGCTGCTTCACCCCGAGCGGCGTGAACAGGTAGAGCAGCCGGCGCCGATTCAGCATCGGGTCGGCCAGTCCGCGGCCGTTGATCGAATCAGCGATCCTGGTGGACGCCAAGGCCTTTCGGGCCGGCGCGATCAGGTCGGGCGTCTCGCGGAACGCGTAGAGGCCCAGGCCGGGACCGTGGCCGGGGGCCAGCCGCAGCGACGTGCTGACCGACGGGAACCACGGCTTGGCGATCGTGCCCGGGTCGGCGTCGAGCTTGGGCAGCAGCCCCAGCTTCTCGACCACGTCGGCCTCGAGCCGCAGATAGACGGCGTTGGTGATGGTGCCGTCGCGCTGGATCGACTTGAAGTGGTGCAGCCAGTCGCCGCTGCGCAGGGCCTGCGGGATGATCGCGAACCGGTCCGGATCGGTGGTGATCTCGGCCGCCACGGTCACCCGCATGTCGAACTTCACGACGTACGCCCGGGTCTTGCCCTTGCGGTTGTTGGCGTTGCGCTCGATGGCGCCGGACAGGCTCTCGCTTTTGCGCTCCGTCCTGGCGTACGCGATCTTCTCGACCCCGCCCTGCAGGACCCCGCCGCCACCGTGCGTGCTGCCGGTCGTGCCCGGCTTGCGGATGTTGGCCGATCCGTTGACCCGGCCGACGATCTGGTGCTCGGTGCTCTTCGCGCCGTCCACCTCGACGCCGCCGATCGACGCGTTCTCGACCGTGATGTGACCGTGCGCCGGGAGCAGCTCGGGCTTGCTCAGCGAGACCGAGACGGCCAGGTCGACCTGGGCGCCGTCCTCGTTGCTCATCAGCTTGTCGACGGTCCACTGGTCGTTGAGCATCGCCCGGAGCTGGCCGACCTCGTCGATGTCGTTGAGCCGCCCGATCAGGCCGATCCAGAGCGACTTGCCCTCCTCCAGCCCGTCGATGCCGTACTGGCCACCGATCCTGGTGTGGGAGAACACGTCGTCGGCGTACTTCTGGGCCGCGGTCAGCGCGTCGCGGGCCAGGTCGAGGATGAACCTGTTGCCCGGCATCGCCTCGATCGAGAGCCAGTCGTGCACCGGAAGCTTGTCCCCGGCGTCGACCCAGTCGCGCAGGGCATTGACATCGAGCTGGGTGCGGCGGCTGACCCCGAGCGCGTCCGGACGAGGGGTGAAGACCGGCTCCTGCGTGAGCTGGTGGGGCAGCACGGTGCTGTTGTCGTAGAGGACGCGTACGGGTTTGGACTCGGTGAGCCGGTAGCGGGTGAGTTCCCCGACCACCTCGGTGGCCGGCGCCGGGGCATGGGTGGCCGACGGCCGGGCCGGGCGCGGCGAAACGATCTGGCCCATCCCGACCCGCGACTTCGGCTGGAGGCCCGGCCGCTTGGTGTACGAGTACACGTGCACGGTGATCTCGAGCTGGTTGCCGAAGACCTGGGAGTCGGGGGTGCCGCCGTTGAGGCGTACCTCGTTGCCGGTCAGCTGGGAGCCGCCCTGCTTGCCGAAGCGCCCACGATATTCGACCGCGCCGTACGGCGAGAGCGCGGCCGAGACGTGGTCGTCGCTGAACCGGAAGACGCCGCCGCCCTCGAGGGTCACGTTGCCGCGCCACTGCCCGGCGGCCACGATCTTCGTTTGCGTTCCGTCCGAGCGGACGTTGCGGACCGCCTGCCCCTTCTCCTGGCCCAGGTGGTCGAAGTCGTTCACGTAGCGGCCGGTCACGTGCACGACGACGTGCCGCGTGCCGATCTTCTTGGTGCGGGTCAGCTCGGCGATCAGGCCCCACTTGAGCAGCGCCGGCTGGCCCTGGCGCAGGCCGGCCGGGGTGATCACGCGGTCGAGGGCACTCTGGTTGCGGGCCCGCTCGATCGCGGTCCGGCTGCTGCCCATCCGGGTCACCCGGGTCTGGTCGGCGAACTTGGGCAGGAAGCCGCCCTCGAACCGCCGGATCAGCTCGATCACCTCGGACTGCAACTGGCCGAAGTCGGTCAGGCCGTAGGTGACCGAGCGGCCGCCGGTCTTGGCGTAGGGCGGCACGAACCAGGTCTTCGGCGACGGGGTGAGCGTCCTTACGCCGCCCGCCAGCTCGATCGCCTTGGTGAGTGGAAGACGCCCGAACACGACCAGGTCGACGTCCATCACGGGAACCCGGCCGTCGGACCACAAGCGGCTGCCCGGCACCTCGCGAACGGCCGGCGTCACCTTCAGCCGGATGTGCGCCTCGACCCCGACGTTCTTGATGTCCTTGAACTCGGTGCCGATCCGGGACGCGCTCGCCGACGAATGCGAGGCGGTCAGCGACCGGAAGAATCCGCCCGACAGTCGCAATTGGGCATAGCCCGGCCCGAACGCCCAGCGGATCGGGATGACCGACAGCGCGCCGCCGGTGCGCGAGGTCTGCTGCACCTTGGTGGCCGAGCCGATGCCGGGCTGCCAGCGGAACGACGTCTTGTCGATCTTGGCAAGCACGCTGAACTCGGGCATCGTCGCCTCGAGTTGGAGCGAGAGCGCGTGAGCGTTGTGCGCGCTGCTGATCACCGGCGGGTGGACCGGGCCGTCGAGGGCCGGGATCAGGTGCGAGATGACCGACGACTCGGAGAACAGGTCGCGCGCGTTGCC
The DNA here is from genome assembly GCF_040682075.1 of Actinoplanes sp. NPDC051411. Taxonomy (NCBI): domain Bacteria; kingdom Bacillati; phylum Actinomycetota; class Actinomycetes; order Micromonosporales; family Micromonosporaceae; genus Actinoplanes; species Actinoplanes sp. NPDC051411. Next base: position 20,304 of record NZ_JBFBAD010000044.1, read on the forward strand.
GGCCCCGAGTGAACCCGGATCGACCGTCTTGCTGGGGTTCAGCTTGACCAGGATCTGCTCGGACACCTGCTGCCAGGTGTGGGCGGGAACTGTGCCGTCGTCGAGGTCGAGGCCGGCGCGCAGGATGCGTACCGGGGTGAAGTGCTCGACGATCTCGGCCATCGCCTGCTCGTCGAGATGGACCGGGGTGACGTTCCCGGCGCCGGTCGCCTTGGCGATGTCGTCGACCGAACGGAAGGCGACGTCGGTGTCGACCGGGGTGGCGGTCTTACTGATGCCCTGGCCGATGCCGGCGCGCGCGTCCTCGGCCGTGATGTGGAACTTCACCGGGGTGTCGACGAGGTGCGAGGGACCGCCGCTGCGGACGTTGTGGGAGTCGGTGAGGCGTACGGTCTCCTCGGCCGATTCGATCGGCCGCGAGAGGGCCATCTCGCCGCCGAACCCACCGCCCGGGCCGATGCGCTGCGGGATGGTGACGTTGGCGCCGAGGGCTCCGGTTCCGCCGGTGGTGACCGACTCGCGCGTGCCCTGCGAGAAGTCGGCCCGGGTGTCGAATTTGGCCTTGTCGTCGGCCTGGCTGAGGAACTTCGTGTCCTCGGGCTTCCAGTCCGGGCGGATGGTCACCCGGTGCCAGGCGCCGGTGCCGTCCTCGACGTCGAAGCTGCGTCCGCCGGAGGCGAAGAACGACTGCTTGTCGGTGCGCAGCGCCTCGGCGATGTGCGAGGTGTCGACGGCCTTGCCGGCGAACAGCGGGACCTTGCCGCGCCAGCTCTCGTCGAGGCGGGCGTGGACGGCCGCGTTGACGCCGGCGTCGATGTCGGTGACGAGCCGGTCCAGGTCGCCGATCGAGTCGACCTCGTAGAGCAGCTCCGGCCGCTTCGCATAGAAGCCGGGAAGGCCGCCCTTCGGCGGCTCGATCTTCGGCTCGGCCGGGACCGCCTTGTTCCCCAGCGGGACGAGCGGGATCTCCTCCGCCTCTTCGGCGATGGCGTCGAGAGTGGTCTCGAAGCGCACGTTCGGCGCGACGTCGAGGAGCGATTCCCAGAGGTTCTCGGGCGGGTGCGTCACCAGCGCTTCGCTCGCCCTGCTCCCCAGAGAACCAGAGAAATGCGGGGCCAGGACTTCGGCTATCTGGCCGAGGGCGGCCGGGCTTATTTCGTACGCCTCGTCGTGCGCCTGTGGACCCATGAGGTCGTGGGCCGTCGTACCGGTCGGCTCGACCGGCCGGAGCAGAGCATCGTCCCGCAAAAGCCCATCCTGGGCCCCCAGGTAGTGCACGACCTCGTGGGCGTAGGCGCCCGGGGTCGCGCCGACCTTCCACGCACCCTGGTTCATGCCGTCGACACCGTGGCCGACGTGGACGCTCGTGTGAGCGAGGGCCGGGTCGTCGACGAACTCGACCGCGACCCGGATCGGCTGGTCGTGGCCGGGCAGCCGGGGCGCGGGGTCGTTGACGAACCGCCGCACGCCGTCGTGGGTGGCCGCCTTGAGGTCGGCCAGCTCGTGCGGGGCGACCGTGGCGTCGGCGTCGAGGTGCACCTTCAGCGTGAAGGTCAGCTCCTGGTCGGTCGCGGTGAGCTGGTAGCGGACGGCGATCCGCTCGCCGCCGCCGACCGGCCGGCTGACCGTGAACGGGTGGTCGCCGGCCGCCTTCTCGAACCGGAACGGCTCCCGCAGCGCGGTCCACCGGTCGGTGTCGACGTCGACGGTCCGGCCGGGATCCGGTGTTCTCGTGGCTCCGCCGAGCAGTTCGCGGGGTGGCACCAGGTCGTCGCCGACATGCTCGGCCGGCGGCCTGACCATCTCGGCCGACTGATCGCCGACGATCTTCGGCTGCCCGGCCTTCGGAGCGTCCACTTTGGGCTCGGCCTTGGGGCCAGCGGGCAGATCGCGCGGTGGCTCGGGGAAGGACGGGAGGTCGGCGCCCGGGTCCTTCGGCGTGGTCGGAAGGTCGTGCGGGGTCGCCGGGAACGACGGCGGGGTATCGGTGTGGGTGAACCCGGGGGCGTGGTCGAGCGGCGGCCGGTCGTCCGCGCCGCGCAGGGCCGCCAGCTTGTCCGAGAGGCTGGTGAACTCGGCCGCGTTGGCGTCGCGCAGGTCCTCGGACAGGCTCGACAGGCTCCGGTCGAGCCGGGTGTCGAGCGGCGTGATGTGGTCGGCCGACGACATCGCCTGGCTGATCTGGGCGCCGCGATGTTCGCGGTACTGGTCGAGCCGGGCCATGTAGTTGTCGAGGATCCGGTCGATCGTGGCCTGGTCACCGCCCGCCGCGCCGAACGCGTCCTGCCACGTCTCGTGCTCGCCGGCCGGCAGGTCGCCGGTGCCGTCGCGCAGCTCGCCGAGCTTTCCGTCGCGCTCCAGTGACCGGATCCGCTCGGTGTAGCGGCCGAGCACGTCGGCGTCCGCGTTCAGGTCGGCGGCCAGCGCGAACTCCTGCTGCCACCGCGCCCGCTCACCCTCGCTCATGCCGAGCAGCTCGTTGTGGCCGTCGCGCAGCGCGGTGAACCGCTCCCCCAGCAACGCCTCGCCCGGATCGTGGGCCGGCACGGTCGGCAGCTCGGGCGGCGGCGCGTCGTCGCCCCCGTCGAAGTGCGGCCCGTGGTCCTCGACCGGCGGCCCGTCGTGCCCGTCCCGCAGCGCCGAGAGCCGCGCCTCCAGGTCGTCGAACTCGCCGGCCTCGGACGCTTCCGGCAAGTGCTCGGGCGGGTGCGGCAGGTCGTGCAGCCGCTGGGTGACGATGTAGCCGGCCAGCGCGTTCTCGTACGCGTTGAGCAGGTGTTGGAGGTCGTCGGCGTGGCCGAGCGAGGCCGCCCGCTCGATGCCGGCCGCGTGTTCCAGCCACTCGACCTTGCCCATGCCGAGCTGGGCCGCCCGCCCGTGGCCGCCGTCCACATGCGACCGGAACGACTCGAGCCGGATGTCGAGGTTGTGCGCGTCGATCCGGCTGTGCAGCGCGTTCAGGTGCTCGGCGGCGTCGCCCAGGCGGCCGTCGGTCAGCGCGGTCCGGGCGTCCGTGGTCAGCCGCTCGACCTCGTCACCGGGCAGGTGGGCCTGGCGGGCGTCGTGGGTGAGCTGGTCGAGGCGTACGGAAAGCTCGTGCGCACCCGGCGCACGCACCGGGTCCCCGGTCGGCGCGTGCGGCATCGCGTGGTCGCCGCGCAGCGCGTCGAGCCGGGTCCGCAGCTGTGCGTCGGTGAGGTGGTCCGCCGCCGGCTCGGGGGTGTGCGGCGGCTCCTCGGCTCGCGCGTCCGAGAGCCGGCCTTCGAGGTGGGTGAGCCGCTCGTGGGCGGTCGAGCGGGCGATCGCGTCGGCCGGTGAGAGCGAGGGCGGCGTCGGGAAGTCGGCGGCCGTGAGGTGCGTGGTGTGGGTGCTCCCGCCGGGCCCGTGGTCGAGCGCGCTCAGGTGGGGCCGGTGGTCGGCGCCACGCAGGGCGTCGAGGCGGGCGCCGAGCTCGTCGACGCTGGTTCCGGGGTGGTGGGCCGGCACCGAGGGCAGGTTGAGCTCGAGGTGTGCCGGATCGGTGTGGGTGTTGGCGGCCAGCGTCTTCAGCTGCAGCTCGGCGCCGGCCAGGTCGGGATCGCTCGGGTGGCCGGGGCCGCGCAGGTCGTCCAGCCGCTGCTGAAGGTGCGCGTCGTCGAGATGGGCCGGGTCGAGGTGCTCGATCTTCAGGCCCTCGGCGGTGCGCTTGACCAGCGACTCGGCGACCCGGATGTCCTTCTGGGCGCGGGCCACCGCCAGCGCGTCGCCGGAGGCGTTGCCGAGCGAGTCGTGGGCCCGCCGCAGCTGGTCGAGCGCGTGCAGGTGGTTGGCCTGGGCGGGCGAGACGAAGCCGGCCTCGTCGGGCCGCGGCGACTGGTGGGACAGGTTGACCACGTCGTGGTCGAGTGCGGCCTTCGGGTGGGCGAGCAGGTTCATCGCCCGGTCGACCGAGAGCTGGCGGGCGGGCGGCCCGGTCAGGTCGAGCTTGCCCAGGTCGCCGCCGTGCACCGAGCCGAGGTTGCCGGTGTGCAAGGCACCGAGCGCCTTGGTGTCGACATGGCCGGCGTTCAGGTGGACCGGGCTGCCCAGGTCCGCGCCGTGGGCATGGAACGCCGTCTCCGGCAGGCCCAGGTTGAACGAGACCCCGGTGTCCGAGATCCGCATCGCGCTGACGTCGCCGGTGTTGAGGGCTCGCATCTCGGCGCCGCCGAAGCCCGGCAGCCCGTCGATGCCGTTCGTGAACTTGTTGAGGCCGGCGCCCAGGTTGCCCATGTGCATGTTCGGCATCGGGACCGCCCCGAGCCCGCCCATCGCCGGGAGGTTCAGGTGGTCGACCGCGCCGAGGTTGCCGACGTCCGTCCTGCCCGGTGCGCTGAGGTCGAAGCCGCCCAGGTGCAGCGCGTTCGCCGTGTTCAGGTGGTTGAGGCCGGCCAGGTCGTGCGCCCCGACGGTGCTGATGCCGGAGAAGTCGACGCCGGTGGCGGACAGGCTCATGTTCGGCGTGTGCACGTTCGTCATCGCGTGCTCGGTCAGGTCGGGCAGGTGCAGGCCGCTCGGGCTGAAGTTGAGCGCGTTCCCGCCGCCGACGTGGGGCGTACCGCCGGGGTGGATGACGTTGACGTGGGTGAGGCCCTCGACCAGCCGGGCGCCGGTGCCCAGCGCGCCCAGCTTGCTGAATTCCGAGATGTTGAGTCCGCGGCCGAGGACGCCGACCTTGAACGCGCCGAGCACGCCGAACTTGCCGATCTCGTCGGCGGCCAGCGGGGTGAACAGGCGCAGCGCCTTCCATCCGCCGAACTCGTTCGCCGCCAGGGTCTTGATCTGGGTGACCGCCACATGGGCCAGGCCCGAGAAGTCGGTTCCCTTGATCGTCGTGAAGGCCCGGTTGAGCGCGCCCGGAAAGGTCACCGCCAGCGCCCGCGGAACGTCCTGCACCACGAAGTTCTTCAGCGTGACGAACCCGTGCACGGCCAGGTTGTCGAGCGACGTGACGAACTTCGGGATGCTCAGCAGGCCGATCTTGACCGAGTTGGCCACCACCACGCTGATGTCGCCGATGTTGGCGAAGACCTGCCCGAAGCTGAAGTTGTGGGCGATCGTCCAGAAGTCGGCCAGCCCCCGGGTGATGGTCGTCGCGCCCGACTTCGCGAACTTGACGATGTTCTTCCACGCCGCGCCGGCCAGCTTGGTCAGGCTGCTGAGCGAGATCAGTGGCCGGGTGCTCGGTCCGAGCACCGAGAGCAGGCCGAGCACCAGTCCGAGCAGGTTGGTCTTGCCCTCGGCGAAGTCGACGATCGTCTTGATCGCCATGACCGCGCCGAGGCCGAACGCGATCAGGCCGAGCGGACCCCCGACGAAGATCGCGATGACCGAGATGACCAGCACGATCCAGCCGAAGATCTCCCAGAAGATGTCGCACGCCGACTTCGGCGTCTTCGGCGACTTGATGTACGAGGCGGCGTCGTGGATCGCCGTCTGGAGCGTGCTCGCCGCGCCCTTCAGGTCCTCGCCGGCCGACTTCGCGTCGCCCTGCAGCGTGGTGACCCGCTGCTCGTCGGCGCCGCCGGCCTGGTTCAACGCGGTGTCCGCTTTGGACTGCGCCTCCCGCAGCGCGGTCACGTACGTACGGATCGCCGGGCCGGCGGCGGTGAACGCCTGCTTGACCCCGGCCACGAAGCCCTGCATCTCGGTGGTGACCTGCTTGCGCAGCCAGTCCGCGGTCTTGCCGACGAACGCGCCGTCGCCGCTCTTGGCCACCACCTGCGACAACCCGGAGTCGGCGGTCTGGGCGTTGGTGGCCATGTTGTCCATGTAGTCGGCCACGCTGAGCAGGATGTCCGGGTCGCCCGGGGTCGGGTCGCCGTCGAGCTTCAGGGCCGACCAGTCACTCGGACGTGCCACCGTGCCTCCCACCGTCGTGTTCCGACTGTCTGACGCACGCGACGGTGAAGACGGTTCATGAACCGTCGGGAGGGTCCGATGCGTCAGACGGTTCGGGACACGACGATGGGAGGAGTGTGCTGTGGCCGACCTGGTGCTCGACTACGCGCTGCTGCACGACCTGGCGAGCAGCATGCGAGACCTGAAAGCCAAGATCAAGACGGACGTGGACGCCGGCTCGAAACGGGCGGTCGTCACCAAGGACGGCACCGTCGTCAGCTCGTCCGAGGTGGGCAACACCACCGTCTACGCCGCCCTGAGCGCGTTCTTCGCCGGCTGCAACGGGCCGTTCAAGGACTCGATGGACCTGCTCGACAAGCTGGCCGAAAACTTCGACGGCATCGCGAAGGCGTTCTTCGACGTCGACGCCGACTTCTCCGGCAAGGTCGACACCGAGCGCATGCAGGCCCAGATCGCGCAGTGGCAGGCCGACGGCAAGGCCTACCAGCACTACCTCGATATCAAGGACAAGTCGGTCACGTTCCAGTACTACGACGAGAACGGCAACCTGCAGACCGGCAAGATCGGGCTCTGGGACCCCAACCAGAAGCCGCCGGACGCACCCGGGCCGATCCCGAGCTCGATCGACGGCACGTCGGTCGGCAGCAACCACACCACGGTGACGACCGACTCGAACGGCAACATCACGTCCGAGACGACGACCGTGGACTCGGGGAACGGGCTGACCTACACCGAGACGACGAACTACACCTACCACGACACCAACGGGGACGGGAAACCCGAGTACGTGGACTACTCGTCGACGATCACCCACTCGGACGGCTCGAGCGAGACCACCACCAAGACCACCAACACGTCCGACGGCTCGTACGTGGTCAAGGACACGACCAAGGACGGGACGAGCACCAGCACGGTGACCCCGAAGCCGAACGGCGGCTCGCACGACGTCACGGTCGACACCGACGGCAACACCACGACCACCGACGTCGACGTGACCGGAACCGGCACGGGCACCAAGACGGTCAGCGGCCCGAACGGCACCGACCACTACACCGGCAACCCGGACACCGGGCAGTGGACGCTGACGTCGCACGACGACCCGCCGCCCGGCAGCGACCCGTACGCCGACCCCGACCCGTACATCAGCCCCAACACTCCCTGAGGAGCCTCATGCCCAACATCACCGTCGACTACGGCAAGGTCGACGCGGCGTCGACCGCGCTGCAGTCCGCCGTCACGAACATCGTGCCGCGCCTGACCGCCCTGCAGTCCGCCGTGACCAACCTGCTGACCAGCGACGGCGGCCTGTGGCTGCAGAAGTCGAGCCCGACGCTGAGCGGCCAGTACACCGAGTTCAACAACTCGGTCACCTCGGCCGTGCAGAACATCACCAGCTTCGCCCAGCAGTTCCAGAACATCGTCGCCCAGCTCAAGGCGATGGACGACGCGATCACCCAGTCCAGCTCCAGCAACTGACCAGGAGTTCCGATGGCCGAAGTAAATGTCGATTATTCCCAGGTCAACTCGGTTGCCGCGAAGCTGACCTCGGAGGGCGGCGACATCGCCACCCAGCTGGGCACCCTGCAGACCACGGTGGCCGACCTGCTGACCAGCCAGGGCGGTCTCTGGCTGCAGCAGTCGAGCCCGGTGATGAGCCACCAGTACCAGGAGTTCAACGCGTCGCTGACCAAGGCGATCGGCGAGCTGTCGACCTTCGCGCAGAGCTTCAACCAGATCGCGAAGAACCTCTCCGACATGGACAACCAGCTCGCGGCGCCGCCGAAGGACAGCTGACCGCGCGTACGGAAATCGCCCCGGCGCCGTGAGCGCCGGGGCGTTCCTTTTATCGCAACGCCGTGTGTGGAACGACGATCGAGGTCAGCGCCCCGGTCGACGGCTCCGGAACATAGCCGCGGCCCGGCCGGCTGCCGGAACGCAGCAGAGCGGGCGGCACCCGCATGCCGAGCAGATCGCCCTCGAGCGCGGTCTGCGGCGCCAGCAGGACGCCCTGACGCGACCGGCGGGCCTCGGAGACCCAGCCGCTGAGCGCCTGCAGGAGCGTCTCGGCGGTGCCCGCGTAGGCCAGGCCCATCCGCCGGTCGCGGCCGGTCGCCACCACCTGCCGCAGCACCGGGTCGATCGGGTTGGCGAAGCCGAACACGTCGACGTCGTCGACCAGCACCACCACCGGCCCGCCGGCCTGCTCGATCGCGGCCGCCACGTGCGCCGGCTCGGGCGTCGGGCCCTCGAACACCCTGACGTTCGGGTGCGCGGCCAGCCGGCGCAGCGGCGACTCCCGCGGGGTGATCGCCACCAGCCCGGTGCCGCCGGCGAGCAGCGAGACCGCGAGGGTGGAGAGCGCGTTGCTGCGGCCGGATCCGGGCGGGCCGGCGACCAGGAACGTGTTCTGCTGGCCGGCGAAGTCGACCAGCTTCGGCGACGCGGCGTCACCGCCGAGCCCGATCAGGCCGGTCATCGGGCGCCTGCGGTCCTCCGTCACCTGAGCGAACGCCTCGGCGAACGTGACCGCGGTGGGCAGCCCGGCGACCGGGAACGGACGCCGGCCGGCCGGCACCGCCGCATCGCGGGTGGCCGCCTTGACGCCGATCCGGCGCAGCGCCTCGGCCTGCGCCGGGCCGGACGGATCCGGGGCCAGCAGCGCGATCTGGAGCTCCGAACGGTCGAGCGAACTCCAGCCCCGGCCGGGCGGAACCACCTCGGGAACCCGCCGCGGGCTGATGCCGGCCCCCGAGTAGTCGGTGCGGTCGCTCATCCGCAGCAGGATGCGGTTGTCGTTCAGCCCGCCCGCCCGGCCCGCGAGCAGGCCCCGCTCCGAGGTCATGACCAGGTGCAGGCCGGCCGCCGGGCCCTCGCGGAGCAACCCGAGGATCTGGTCGAACAGCCGGCCGCCGTCGTGCTCGGTGAGCACCGCGGCGAGCGAGTCCCAGCCGTCCACCATCAGGACCAGGTGGGCCGGGCGGTCCGCGGGCGGCAGCACCCCCCGCAGTTCCTCGATGCCGGCGCACGAATGCCGGGCCAGCAGCTCGTGCCGGGCGGCCAGCTCGGAGGCGAGCCGGGCGACCAGGCGCTCCAGCCGTTCCATGTCGGACCGCGGGACGACCGCGCCGCAGTGCGGCAGGTCGGCCAGCACGGCCAGCGCGCCACCGGCCGCGTCGACGCCGTAGAAGTGCACGTCGGCGCTGGACATGTCGCGGGCCAGCGAACCGGCGAGGGTCCGCAACAGCTGCGAGCGCCCGGACCGGGACGCGCCCAGGATGTAGAGATGGCCCAGCGTGGCCAGGTCGCAGACGAGCGTCCGCTGGGCCTGATGCTCGGGGAAGTCGGCCAGGCCGTAGGCGACCGCGGTCCGGCGGGGCGGCGCCTCCAGGTCGTCGAGCACGACCCGCGGGCCGAGCGCGGGCAGCCACGGGCTGGGCTGCGGCTCCGAGCCGATCTGCCCGGACGCCTCGGTGATCGCGTCGACCAGCACGTCGAGATCGGTGGCGGCCAGCTCGTCCGGGTCGTCGACGTCGGCGTCCGGGTCGACCGGCGGCGGCAGCGTACGGCCGAGCCGGGGCCAGGGCAGCTCGACCCCGTGCAGCGGGGTTTCCCTTCTCTGCGGAAGGTCGGAGTCGGCCTGGTGCACACCACCGACGTACGCGGTCTGGAACGGCAGCGTCGACCGGTGCGCGAGCCGGGCCAGCGCACGGCCGGGCACGCTCACCGGAATCAGCGCCGCGTCCGGCACGTCGATGACGTCGGTGCTCTCCATCGGGTCGGTCACCCGCAACGCGATCCGCAGGTTGGTGTTGGCCCGGATGTCGCTGGTCACCACGCCGCCCGGGCGCTGGGTCGCCAGGATCAGGTGGATGCCGAGCGACCGGCCCCGCTGGGCGATGCTGACCAGGCCGGGAATGAAGTCGGGCACCTCCCGCACCAGGGTCGCGAACTCGTCGATCACCAGCACCAGGCGCGGCACCGCGGGCAGCGACGGGTCGCGCTGGCGCATCACCCGATAGCGCGCCAGGTCCTTGGCCGCGACCTGGGCCAGGATCTCCTCGCGCCGCCGCAGCTCGGCGGCCAGCGACTCCAGCGCCCGGGTGACCAGTGCGCTGTCGAGGTCGGTGACCATGCCGAGGGTGTGCGGCAGGCGGACGCAGCTGTGGAAGGCGCTGCCGCCCTTGTAGTCGACGAGCACGAAGGTGAGCTCGTCGGGCCGGTTCACCGCGGCCAGCGACACCACGATGCTCTGCAGCAGCTCCGACTTGCCGGCGCCGGTGGTGCCGGCGACCAGCGCGTGCGGCCCGTCGCGTACCAGGTCGAGGGTGACCGGGCCGTCGAAGCCGGCGCCGATCACGAACTGGGTCGACGCCGGCCGGGACGTCCACGACTGCACGAGCGTGGCCGGGTCGGGCGACTCGGCGCCGAGCAGGGTCAGCAGCCGGGTGCGGTCGGGCAGGCCCGCGGTCTCGTCCGGGGTGACGTCGCGCAGCGGGGCCATCGCGCGGGCGATCCGGTCGCACCACTCGGGCGTGACCTCGTCCGGGCGTACGCCGGTGGCCTCCGGCAGGCCGGTCTGGCGCACGGTCAGCCCGTCGGCGTCGGCCCGTACGACCGCGGTGCACTCCTCGGGCAGCAGCCGCTCCTCGGCGTCCAGGCAGATCGCGAACACCCGCACGAGCGGGCCCTCGGTGAGCACCTGGACCATGCCCGGCACGTCGCGCAGCCGCCGGGCGCCGTCCACGATCAGCAGCACGTCGGGCTCGCGGAACATGACCTGGCCGAGCTGGGAGCCCCGCGCCTTGGTCCGCGCGGTGATCAGCGCGACCAGGTCCGACACCCGGTTGGCGACCGTCTCGGGATCGTTGCCGACCATCGTGTAGGGCCGCGCGGCCAGCCCCTCCTCCGGCGGCCGGGTGTGCGGCAGCCAGCGGATCCAGCCCCAGCGGTCCTGCGCCGACGGCTCGGTGAGCACGTGGATGCGCAGGTCGCGCGGGCTGTGCAGGGCCGCGGTCTGGGCGACCAGCCAGCGCGCGACCGAGTGCACGCCCTCCGGCTCCCCGGCCAGCCCGATCACGCCGCGCTCGACCAGGTCGAGGGTGACCGGCACGTCGCGGACGTTCCACCGCACCTGGCGTTCGCCGTCGCCGCGCGCCGGATCCTCGATCTCCATCAGCGAGGGCTGGTCGATCGTGCCCACCCGGAGCACCAGGTGGTCGGGATCGCGGCGGCGGCGCTCCCACAGCCGGCGGCCGGGTCCGATCGCGGTTACCCCGACCGTCGCCGGGTCGGGCGACGCCTCGCAGCGGGCCCGCCGCTCGGCGTCCACATCGGCCGCCAGCTCGCGCAGTGCGGCCGCCCGCTTGCGTTTGTAGTCGGCCCGGTCGCGACGGTACTTCTTCCGCCCGCCCCGCCGGTCGGTATACCAGTTGGCCAGCGCGAGAATCGGGCTGAACACCATGATGATCAGGTAGAACAGCGAGTGGAAGAAGACGACGAAAGCCAAGCCCATCACCATCGGCGAGAGCGTGACCAGCACCGGAATCGGCCGGCGGTTGGGCTTGGTCGGCGGAACCGGCAACCGCTTGCGGGAAAACAGCAGCGGCGGCACGATCCGCGGCGGCCGGTTGAAGTCGAGCATCGGCACGTCGACCGCCGGGGTGACCGCGGCGTCCGGCTCGGTCCGCTCGACCAGCCGCAGCAGGCTGTCGCCGACCGCCAGGTCGATGCCGGGCCGCCAGCGCTGCGGCGCGTCCGGGTCGGGCGGCGGCGCGGGCGGATCCTCCCGGTCCAGGTCGTCCTCCCGCTCGCGGGGCGGCTCAGGCGGCGGCACGGCCACGGCCAGGCGCGCCCGGCCGGTGCCGCCGGCGCTCACCCAGGCCCGGCCCGCGTGGTCGACGGTCAGGCGGGCGCCGTGCTCGGGCAGGCCGGGGCCGCCCGGGTCGATCGCCGAGCCGGGCGCCGAGCCGATGTCGTGGCTGCCCAGGCCGACCGGCCAGATCCGGCCGGCTGCCGGGCCACCGACCGCGTGCACCTCGAGCCAGTGCCGGGTGGCGTCGCCCGGCAGGTCGCGGACGGGCGCGTCGGGCGCCGAGGCCCCGAGCCCGAGCCGGATGCCGGAGTGCACCCCGGCCTCGCTCAGCGTGAGCGACGGATCAACCGGGACGCCGTCCAGGAAGGCGGCCTCGGCCGGCTCGTCGACCAGCGTCGAGACCTTCTCGGCCAGCAGGCCGACCGGGGTGTCGGCCTCCACGTCGACGGCGACGTCGCGGCTCTTCCGGTCGGGCGAGACCACGGTCAACAGGGTGCGCATCAGCGGTCTCCGGAGCTTCGCGAGGAGGAGGAGGAGGCGGCGTCGGCCGGAGCCGGTTCGATGAGGTCGTCGACGCCGGGGGCCGGCTCTTCCGAGCTTCCTTCCCGGGCTTCCCGCGGGGCCTCTTCCTGGGCCTCTTCCTGGGCCTCTTCCTGGGCCTCTTCCTGGGCCCAGACCGGGCGCCCGGGGCCGCGCGCCGGGTCGATCGCCGGAGCGGCGGCCAGGGCGCGCTCGATGCCCCTCCACAGTGGCGCGCCGTCGGCGTCGACGCCCAGCTCGGGGGCGACCACGCGGCCCTGCGAGCTCACCCGCAGGCGCCAGCGCGAACCGGGCAGATAGCCGGCGGCCAAAACCAGAAGACCCGGATCGCGGGCGGTCAGCGCGGCCAGAAGGGCCACGTCACTCTCGCCGGGGCGAGAGCAGATGAGGACCGTACGCGGGTGCCGCCCGGCCGGTCGCTGCTCGAGAACCCTGGTCAGCTCCCGCAGCGGCCGCGCGACCGGCGAGTCGAGCACCGCGTCGTGCAGCAGCAGCGTGGCCGGCGCGCCGAACAGCCCCGCGGTCAGCTGAGCGGCGAGCGCGGCGACCAGCCGGTCGGCCGGGGCGGTCGCGCCATGCACCGAGATCATGCCGGGCGAGCGGGCCAGATCGAGCAGCACCACCTCGTCACCGGCCACGCCGACCGCGACCGGAAGCTGGTCGCCGTCCCGGTCGCCGTAGACCGGCCGGGCCGCGATCCAGCCGTTGTCGCCGGCCGGCTGCCAGGGCGCGACGTCGGGCGCCGGGGCCGGATCGGGGCCGGCCAGGGTGACGGTCACCGCCTTCGGGCCCAGCCGAAGCTGGAACGGCCAGGTGCCGGGGCTGCCGGCCAGCGCCGACCGGGCGCTGTCGAGCGCCTCGCGGACGGCGGCCGACGGATCAGGCTCGGCCAGCCGGGCCGCGATCACCTTGGCGCCACGGCGGAACCGGACCGACCGGACGACCGGGGCGGTCAGGTCACGCCACGCGTCGACGAAGGCCCTTTTGATTCGGCGCGCAGTGCGGCGCAGGCCGTAGCGGCGGTCGTACCAGCGGGCGAAGACGGCCAACAGGATCAGCAATTCGATCACCGACAGCACGACCAGGACGGTCTGCCGGTGATCGGAAAGAAACTGACCGAGGCCGTGCGGCGAGAGCACGCTCAACCGGTCTTTCCTCCTACGTTCGGTCCACTCGCGATAGGACCGGTCGAGTGCACGGAAGCGAGGAATACACCATGTCCGACAAGCTCGGCCAAGACGTGAACTTCCGATGACGCCTGCGTTCCGCCGCCCGTTGTTCGAGTAGCCGGACGCGATACTTCGCGGGCGCTTCGTTTTGTCAAAGGGGAGATCCGCCTTGCCACGCCCGTCGCGGGTCCTTCTGGTCGCCCTGCTGCCGCTGCTGCTCCCGGCCGCACCCACCGGCACCGGTCGCTATTACATCGTTGGGCCGCCGGTGCACGGCCAGCCCGACTATCTGTATGCGATCGCGGTCGCGACCCTGCACAACGGAAACCGCTACCAGGAGATCTTCCGGCTCAACCAGGGCCGCGCGCAGCCCGACGGCGGCCGGCTGACCGACCCGGCCGAGGTGCTGCACCCGGGCTGGGTGCTGGCGCTGCCGAAGGACGCGCGCGGATCGCGGGTGCTGACCGAGCCCCTACCCCTCGACAACCCGCCGCCCTCACCGGTGGCGACGCCACCCCCGGCGTCCACCGGGGAGCCGCTGCTGACCTACGGGGGCTTGACGCTCGCCGTGCTGCTGGTCGGATTCGCGGTGGTCGTGCTGCGACGGCGGCCGTCCGAGCCGGCGGTGACCAGGTCTGTCCAAGATGGACCAACGGCGCCGGCACCGCCCCGCATGCCGAGCTAGGCGCGACGGCTCCTGTCGAACCTGACGCGGTGGCCCACGCCCGACCACCCTCGATCAGCTCTTCCGCCCCGATCCGGCCAACTGACCGTCGTCCAGCTTCTCGTTGAACGGGTCGTCCTGGCTGTCGACCGCTCGATCACGCGCCGCCCGCGCCTCCCGGGACACCCGCATCTGCCGCAGCCACAGGCCGAAGATCAGCAGGACGACCAGGACAATCGCCACGATCAGCACGATCGTGCCGATCACCGCGTCGTGGTCCCCCGCGACCGCGACCGGCGTGTCCAGCGCCTGCTGCACCCCGACCGGCAGGGGCCGCACCACCGCGTCGTACGGGCTGACCAACCCGGCGCCGTAGCGATCGGCCGGCTCCCACGCCGTGGCCGTGCGCAGCACCTGCTTGGCCGACTCGGGCGCGCCGAGCCCGGGGTGGGCCGACCGCACCAGAACGACCGCCCCGGCCACGTACGCCGCCGCTTCCATCGCGGTGCCGGGAGCGACCAGGTCGACGCCGCTGACCGGGTATTTCGCCGACGGATTCCGGTTCTCGCGCACGCCACCGACCCGGAGCAGGCCTTCCTCCGGCCCGGCGACCCCGTTCTTCCCCGCCGCCCGCACCGGCATCACCACGACGACGTTGTGGCCGATCGCGTTGTCGACCGCGTTGCGCACCGTCGGGTCGGCCACGTCGACGTACGTGCCGAGCGCGATGACCTGGGCCCCGGTCGAGACCGCGACCTGGATCGCGGTGGCCGCCCGCTCGGCCGTCGTGCTCCTGGTGCGGTTGGTCAGCCGGATCGGCACGACGATCGCCTTGGGCGCGATGCCGAATTTCCGCCCGTCCGCGTCGTCGTCGCCGGCCGCGATCAGGGCCATCGTGGTGCCGGTGCCGAGGCAGTCGGTGTCGCCGCGGCCGGTGCCGCTGACGATGTCGGCGCCGGCGGCGACGCGGGTGTTGAGGGCCGGGTCGAGGCCGTCGACGCCGGAGTCCACGATGGCCAGCCGGATGCCTTCGCCGGTGGTGCTGTTCCAGACGCGGCCCGGGTCGAGTTGTTGTTGTCCCCAGCTGATGGCCGGCTGCTTGACCGCGAGGCAGGACTTGGTCGGCGGTTTGATCGGCGGCTTCCCGGGGTTCGTCCTGCCGGGCGGGGTGGGAGTGCCGGGCGGGGTCGGAGTGAAGGTGCCACTCTGCGGAGTATTGGCCGGAGACGGCTTGACCGAGGGTGCCGGCTTGACGGTTACGGTCGGCAACACGCCGTAGTGCAGCTCGGACCCGATCGCGTCCCATGGCATCACCAACTGCCAGCCCGCGTGCAACGTGGCCGGATCGGTCAGCCGCCCACCGTCGGGCTGCGCGCGCCCCGAGTTCAGGCTGAGAATGTCCCCGGCCCGGTTCGAGTCGCCCAGAAACCGGGTCGAGATCTCGAACAACGTCTCCGGCTTGCCCTGATAGGCCGCCGCAACCGTGTAATAGAGCTGATAGGTCTGTGTCGGGGCGGCCTCGGCCGACGACGGCACGATCAGCGTCGCCAGCAAGGCCAGCACCGTCAGCGCGACTGCTCGCACCCTCATCGGTCAGCTCCTCGGTCGATGTCGAACAGCACTCCGCCCGGCAGCACGAGCACCGGCCCGCCGGCCGCGTGCCCGCCGGCTTCTCACCACTTCTTGACCAAGGCCCAGTCCTGGTCGTCGCCCTCGGTGCACGTCCACAGCGCCAGCCGGGTGTCCGGCGCGGTCGGCTTGACCCCGGTCACGTCCACGCACAGCCCGGACGCCGTGTTGACGATCCAGTAGTACTGCCGGCCACCGGACGAGAACGTCGGCTGCAGGCGGAAGTACTGGTTGTCCTGGTCGAAGCAGCCGGTCTCGTCGAGCTGCGACTCCGGGGCCGCCGCACCGGTGCCCGGCGGGTCGACGCAGTAGTTGTCGGTCACGCTGCGGATCCAGTACTCCTGGTTGCCGTTGGCGTCCTTGCCACGCGGCACGAAGGCGTACTTCTGGTTGTCGGGCGCCGTCTTGGCGCACGGCGCCTGGTTGACCGGCCCGTCCCGCGGGCCGGCGCCGTAGCCGGGGATGTCGAAGCACTGGGTCGTGGCCGAGTCGTAGATGAAGTACGGCCCGTAGGACGCCCCCGATCCGGAGCCCTTGACCGGCGGCTGGTCGCCGGCCGGCTTGGACGACGCCTTGGCCGGCTTGGTCGTGGCCGTCGTCGTGCCGGGCGTAGTCGCCCCGGCCACCGGCGCCTTGCCGTCGGCAAGAGTGCTCGTCGAAGCATCCGGGCTGGGACTGTGCGGCGTCGCCGAGGGCGCCTTCACCTGCAGCCGGGCGTCCTTCGCATATTCGGTGGCGTCGCGTTCCACCACGTCGGCCAGCTTGGCGACCGCCGGCGTGTCCGCGGCCGCCGAGCCCTGGGTGAACGTGGCCAGCGCCGTCGAGTATTCGCCGTCGTCCTTGACCAGCGCGCACATCGTCTTGCCGAGCGCCGGCAGGGCCGTTTTCGGGTCCCACGGCGTGCTCGAGTCGGACGGCGGCACGTACCGGACCCAGGTCTGCGGCAGGAACTGGGCGATGCCCTGCTCCCCGGTCGGCCCGAGTTTCTGCTGGTCGAAGCCGGAGGTCGCCATCACCTGCGCCGCGATCCGGCTCGGCGGCATCTCGGGGCACACCTTGCCCGCCGCGACGACGGCCGGCACCAGCGCGTCGGGCACCGGCACGACCGGGTCCTCGACCACCTGGGGGTCGGTCGTGGCGGTCGGCGCCGCCACGCCGCTGCCCCCGAACTCGGGCTGCAGCGCATACCAGGCGGCGTAGCGCTCGACGGTGTCGACGTACTCCTGGGTGCTGTCGGGAACCGCGCCGGCCGAGACCACCGCCTCCATGCTGGTGCGGTGCGCGGCCAGCGCGAGGTCCCACTGGTCACCGTCGATCTTCACGACCCGGACCTGGCCGACCAGCTGGCACATGTCGTGCGCGAGCGCGACGATGCTGGCTTCCCGGTCGGTCGGCTGGGCGCCCTGCCACGGCGCCCATTTGGCCCAGACCTGGGTGGTGAGCGCCGCCGGCCCCTGGCCGCCGACCTCTTTCATCGCCGCGACCGGCTGGCCGCTGAACTGCGACGCCGCCATCACCTGCCCGGCCAGCCGGGCCGGGGTCAACGTCGGGCACGATCCGGCCGCCGAGACCAGCGTGCGCAGGTCGTCGCTGGAGACTCTGCTGCCTTCCAGCGGATCGGCCGCACTGGCCGAGTTGTTCGCCGCGGACGTTGCCAAGGTGATCAAAGCCGCCGCGGCGAGCGCACTTCCCGCTACCACCCTGCGACCGGCCATGAGCCGTCTGAACATCCGGCGTGCCCTTCATTCGGACCAGACTCGGGACAGAACGAAGGGACCTTAACGGTCGAGAAATGTCCCAGATCGGGGCAGAAAGTAACGGCGGACTTGCACGGCATGAACGTTGAATGAACCGATTCAGCCACTCACCAGCTTCTCCAGCTCAGCGACCACTGTGGAGGGAGAAGGCATGCCGGCGATCTCCTTCGCGACCTCCCGCGCCGCCGCGCGCAGCGTCTCGTCGGTCAGCAGGCGGGTCAGGTCGGCCGCGGTGATTTCCTTGGCCTCGACGGCAAAACCGGCGCCACGATCGGCCAGTTTCTGAGAGTTGAACCGCCGGTCGCCGGCGCCCGGCGTCGTCAGCTGCGGCACCCCGGCCGCCAGGCCGCCGAGCACACTTCCCGCCCCGGAATGGTGAATGAAGGCCGCGGCATGGGCAAGCGCCCGGTCCAGTGGGATCCGGTCGACCGCCCGCACATTCGCCGGAAGCCGGTCCGCCTTCGCCGGCCGCACCAGAACGAACTCCGCATCGACCGACGCCGCTGCCGCGACGACGGCCGGCATCGGGTCCCCGTCATTCGGCCCTTTGAGCGTGCTCCGGCTGACCAGGACGCGCGGCTTGTCGCCCGCGGTCAGCAACCACTCCGGGATCGAACCGCCGCCGGAGAACGGAACCGGCCGCATCGCGATCGCCCCGGCCAGCGGCCCATCCCGCAGGCTGGGCGGGGTCACCGCGATAGTCAGCTCCGGATTCGGAATGGCGAACTTCGCCATCACCGACGACCTCGTCACGGCCTCGAACAGATCGGTGGCCGGCCACAGCGTGTTCTCCTGCAATGCCGACGGAATCGACAGCCGCCCGGCCACGACCGCCCCGGCCTCGGCGAGCGGTTCGAAGACGATCAGATCGGGGTCCTCCTTCTCCGCCAGCGCTTCCAGCGGCCCGATCAGCGCCAGATTGGCCCGGCCGAAAAGCTCGCCGACCATGGCCTGCCCGGCGATCCCGCGCATCTCGTCGCGCGCCAGGCCCGGATGCCGCAGCGCGACCCGGACCGCGCTGCGGGGCAGACTGAAACCGGCCCCGATATCGGCCGTGCGCAATCCCATGACGTCGGGCGGAAATCCGCCGCCGGCCAGAATCACCTCGTGCCCGGCGTCGCGGCAGGCCGCGGCCAACGGAACCAGCGGCAGCAGATGGCCTTGCAGCGGCGCCGCGACGAACAGAATGCGCATGAAGCGGGTTGTATCACGGCCGGACTGAGGCGAGGCTGAGGTGATATGCGAGCGAATCTGTTCTTCGGCGAACCCCCGGCGCCGGCGTTGGAATCGGCGCGGGCGGTCTACGCGGCGGCCTTCGGCCGGCCACCTTACAACGAGGGACCACGGGAGGCCGACGACTTCGTCTCCCGCGTTCTCCGGTACGCGGCGGAGCGTGACGGCGTCCGCCTGGTCCTCGTCGACGACGCCGCGATAGGTCTGGCGCTGCTCGCCCGTACGGGTGACTGGTGGCGCGACCGCGCCGCCGAGGCCGCCCGGTCGCAACGCTGGGTCGGCGATCTCTGCCTGGAGGTGGTTCACCTCGCCGTGCACCCTGACCGGCAGGGCCAGGGGCTCGGCCGGCTGACCCACGACCTCCTGATCGCCGGCTCCCCCGCCCCGACCGCACTGCTCACCTGTGACCCGCGGGCCGAGCCCGCCCGCGCGCTCTACCGCGGCCGCGGCTGGACGACCATCGGCCGGCTCGGGACGTCCGACCTCATGGCCCGGGATCTCTGAGTCTTACGCGCCGTCCTATTCGTCCCGGGGATCATGATCAACTTCCGTGGTCTAACGCCGGTGACCATCCGGCGTTCACCTGGCGGCCACCCGGCGGCCCGAGACTCCGGTCATGGACACCCGTTCAATTCGCCGCGCCCGCACGCGGCTCGCTTCCCGCCGCGGGCTCGCGCTCGCCGGCGCCGGCGCACTCGCGCTGACCCTGGTGACGCCCGGCGTGGCCAGCGCGCACCACGCGCCTTCGCTCGCCGCCCGCAACGACGCCTACCGCGTCTCCGGCGCGACCACTGTCGACCCGCGTCACGGCGTCTTCGGCAACGACCACGGCGACCCGCTCACCCTGATCGACCACACCGATCCGGCGCACGGCACGCTCACGCTCAACGCGGACGGCTCCTTCCGGTACGCCCCGGCCAAGGACTTCCACGGCACCGACACGTTCACCTACACCGTGAGCGACGCGGTGAAGCTCTACACCACACACATCGCCCCGCTGGCGACCATCGGCGGCGTGACCATCAGTGGCGGCGGCTACGGCTCGTCGCTGACCCCGGTTCCGGGCCGCTCCACCGAGTTCTACGGCCTCACCGACCGTGGCCCCAACGTGGACGGTCCGAACGGCACCAAGGTCGAGCCGCTGCCGAACTTCCACCCGCAGATCGGCCGGTTCCGCTTCGACCGCAACGGCAAAGCCGTCCTCGAGAAGACGATCACCCTGCGCCTGCCGAACGGCACCCCGTACACCGGTCACGTCAACAACGTCGCCGACACCGGCGAGACGATCACCGACCTGAACGGCAACCCCCTCCCGGCCGACGCCACCGGCTACGACTCGGAGGGCCTGGTCGCCCAGCGCGACGGCACCTTCTGGGTGTCCGACGAGTACGGCCCGCTGATCACCCACTTCGACCGCGACGGCCGCCAGATCGGCCGGTTCTCCCCCTACGACGGCAGCCTGCCGCCCGAACTGAAGAACCGCGTGCCCAACAAGGGCATGGAGGGCCTCACGGTCACCCCCGACGGCCAGACCCTGGTCGGCATCATGCAGTCGGCCCTCCAGCAGCCCGACCTGACCCAGAAGCCGGGCAACGTCACCACGCTGCGCATCGTCACGGTCAACCTGCGCACCCACGCCACCCACGAATACCTCTACCTGCTCGACGACCCGGACGACACCGGCACCGCGGTCAGCGAGATCACCGCCCTGTCAGCCACGAAGTTCCTGGTCGACGAGCGCGACGGCAACTTCCCGCCGGCCGCCTTCAAGAAGCTCTTCCAGATCGACCTGACCGGCGCCACCGACGTCGGCCCCCACGCCCCGGGCTACGACGCCACCAAGGGCGGCTACCTGATCAACGGCGGCAGCATCGAACACACGGTCGGCAAAACCGACACCGCGACCGCCACCGCCACCCTGGCCGCCGCCGGCGTCAAGCCGGTCAGCAAGGCGCCGTTCCTCGACGTCACCAACCTGCTGACCACACTCGACCCGCAGGCGAAATTCTTCTCCCACGACAAAGTCGAAGGCGTGGCCCAGCTCAACGGCGGCCGCACCGTCATCCTGTCCAACGACAGCGACTTCGGCATCGACGGCCTGACCCAGTCCACGACCACGCCGTTCACGCTGCACCCCAAGGTCTCCCCGGCCACCGAGCGGCAGGACGACGGCGAATTCCTCGCGGTCGACATGACCAAGCTCCCGGCCGCCACCAGCACGGCGACGGTCACCATCAGCGTCCGCTGACCCACGGCTGACTGAAGAAAGGGAGGCGGCCCGCTGCCGGGCCGCCTCCCGTACGCGGTACGCCCGGGTCAGCGGCGGCCAGTGGCCAGCGCGACCAGGAACTGGCCGCCACCCGCGTCGACGCTCGCGGTCACCGGCAGCCCGGGCACCAGCCGCGAGAACCGGTCGACCAGCCAGTCCGCCGTCTCCTCGGCATCCTTCTTGTTCGGACAACGGGCAACCAGCTCACGACCGCCCTTACGCTCGAGGCGCTCGGCAACGGTGATCAGCGGCGCGGGCTCCACCACACGCAGACGGTCAGGCCAGGCGATGACCACCTTGACCGCACCCTTGCGGCTGTTACAGGCCCGGTGCGCAAGCCGCTCACCGACCTTGGCCTTCTTGTCCGCCGTACGGCTGTCGACACTGGGCCCACGCGGATCGTTCACCGACATGCCGGCATCAACCGGCTCGTCACACACCCAGCACCGCCAGCCGTCGCGCTCCGCCACGTCATCCAGAAGACTCATCCCAGCAAACTAGCCTGCCAGCTCTCCGGCCCAAGACAGCCGGCCCGTCGGCATCAGTCGACGGCGACCGCCGCACTGCCGTCGTGGCCGCGGTGGTCGGCGCTTGTGCTCTCCACCGCCGCAACGATTGCTCCGCCGCCGTCCGGGCGACGGTGAGCTGGTCCGAGCCGTGGCGGCTGCCGGTCCCACCGCCCGAGCCGGCCGAGCAGCCCCTTGATGTTCTCGATCAGTTCTGGTGCTTGGCCCTGACTCCTTCAGCGACGGCTTCCGCGATTCGGTGCGCCCGCCCCGAGGGGTTCGGACGCTTTGGGTCGGCCGGTGGTGTGATGCGTGCACCATAAGCCGTATTCAGGCGAGGCCCGGTTTATCGGGAACGCGTTGCCACCACCATGCGTCACCGCCGGGCACTGGGGGTGTGGTGGCCGGGTGGGTAAGCGCCTTGAACTTTTCGTCGACGTGGCCGATTGCCCATCGGAACCGTCCGGTCGCGGCGGCCGGTAGCCGGGTGACCGCGGCGTCCAGTTGGTCTCGGGCCGTCAGGTCGTCGCGGTAGAAGTCGGTGGGGTACCAGCCGTCGGGTGGCCATCCGGCGGCGATCCGTTCGATGAGCTGTTCCCAGACGGCGAGGTAGGTGAGGGCTTGCCGGACCGCGTCGTGGGAATCCCCGCGCAGGACAGTGTTCTCGTCGGCGAGCCAGGCGGCCAGTTCGTCAGTGACCGGTGTCGGCACACGATGCTCGCGGATTACCTCGGGCAGGCGTTCGACGCGCACTGAGGGGAGCTGCGGGACGGGCTTTTCGACCGCGTCCAGCCGGTAGGCCGCGAGGTCGCCGTTCTCCTCGTCGTAAACGCGCGCCCTTGTCCGCGTCCCGTCGGGGGTGATCAGCCAATACGCCGAGGGTGGGAATTCCTGGGCGGCCCAGAGCACCGGTGTGCCCAGCCGGGCGGCGATGAGCTGGGCGGCGACGGAGATTTCGGGCTGCTGGGCCGCGCCCGCACCGAGGTAGATGTCGAGGAGCCAGGACAGATCCCCGGCGACCGGCTCGTAGGTGCACAGGACGGGCGAGTCCCAGGCGCGGTCCTCGGCGTCGCGGTCCGCGACGTCGACCGCGTCGACTGTCACGCCGGCCAGGTCGGCGAGCGCGGCGGCGAGGGCGGCCCGGTCGAAGCCGCCGGCGAGGAGCAGGTCGTATGTCATCCCTGGTAGGTCCCGTCGTAGATGGCCTTGGCCCTGGCGATCGCGTCCGGATTGTGGATGAACCGCGGGTCGCGGGTGAAAGCGGGGACCTTCGCGGGATCTCCACCGGCCTTCGCGATTTCGGTCAGGGCGGCGTACTCGTTGCGGTCCAATTTCACGATGCCGGGGCCGGAGTCGGGATAGACGGTGCCGCCGGGTTCCACTCCGTACGTCCTCCCATTGATCTCGGGGCAGAACCGCTACGAGGTGCCTCAGCCCGATCCAGGCTCACCCGGATGGCAAAGCACTCCGACCTCGATGCCACCGTCGAGATCATCGTCGTGGATGCGTACGGCGACGACGAGCAGTACACGGCCTTCCTCACCGTCCTCGAGGAACAGGTCCGGCTGCCGGCCGCGGCGCGGCTTCTCGGTATGCCGGTTACTGTCACCCGCTTCGGCTACGACAACGAGGCCCGCGGCCTGACCGCCCGCTGCGAAGCAGAGAGCGGGACCGGCGAGGTCGCGCTAGCCGATCTCACCTTCCCGCCGGAAACCGAGGCCACGTGGATCCACGCGGCCTATCGCTACTACCTAGGGCTCCGCCCGTTCCCCGCCGACCCGCGCCCGGGCTGGGATTGGCCAAGCTGACCGTGGTGTTGCGCTCGCTTCTGGCCGTGAGGTGGCGAGTTGGTGCCCCCGGTAGGAATCGAACCTACGACACACGGTTTAGGAAACCGATGCTCTATCCCCTGAGCTACGAGGGCCTGCGGCCCATATCGTACCTACCAGGGCGTTCTCCTGCGTGCTCGGGCGTCCCCTGGGATCCCAACCGGTGCCGTCGGGGGCGCTGGTTGCGGTTCCGGCGCTGGTCGGAGGACGCGCGGAGCAAATTCCGGGCATTCGTGGTCCCGGTGCTGGTCAGTTCCGGACAAGCTCAGTCGGTGCTGTCGCGTGCCAACGACTCGCGGAGCAGCATCGGAGGCTCACAGTCTCGCGTCGGTTCGATACGTCGCCCAGCACTCCGCAACTCACCGGCGCACGCCGGAGCTGAACCTTAAGCACTCGCCGAGCGTGCCTGTTTACGCGGGTGCGTCACCCGCCGCCGCTAAAGTGTGACGTTCTTCGATGGCAGGGGGCCGCGGTGATCGACGGACCAGATGCAGGGCTCAGCCTGGACCGGATAGACGAGTGGGAACGTGGCTTCGCTGAACGTGCGGCCCAGGCCAAAGCTCTGGCCGAACGCACTGCTCAGCTCTCGGCGACCGCCCGCGGCGGTGACGAGCTGATCGAGGTGACGGTCGGGCCCAACGGACAGATCACCGACCTGCGGCTAGACGAAGAGATCCGCCGACAGGCGGCAGCGACGACGGCCCGGCAAATTCTTTCGACGGTACGGGCGGCTCAGCGCGCTCTGCTTCAGCAGGTCGAAGGGGTGGCCGCCGAGACGGTCGGCGCCGACAGCACAACCGGGAAGGCCGTCCTGAGCAGCCTGAGCGCGCGACTCTCGGTCGACGACGAGGAGCCCATGCCGTGAGCGGCCAAGTGCAGGTCAACTCGACCGACCTTGTGTCGCATGCCGGCCAGGTGGACGGCATCGGGGACGGCCTGACCACCGCGCAGCAGGCCGGTGCGGCGGTTCGGGCGGACGCAGGGGCGTACGGGCAGCTGTGCCAGATCGTGCCGGCCTTGCTGAACCTTCTTCAGGACAAGGCGATCGATGGCATCGCCGCCGCAGCTACGTCGGTACACGACACCGCGAACGCGCTGCGCTCTACAGCCAGCGACTACGACGGCTCCGACGGGCGGGCCGCGGACCGGATCCGGAACACGCGATGAGCACCGCCAATCCGCTCGTCGCCACCGCCTCGAACGCGCCGGTCGACCCATGGTCCGGGGTGTGGATCGCCCAGGACATCGAGACGCTGTGCGACGGGGTCAAGAACGGCAGTTGGATCGAAGGCACCCTCGGCGCGGTCTCGGCCGGCCTCGACGCACTCGCGCTGATCTCCGATCCGATCGGCGCACTGCTCCAGTACGGGGTCGCGTGGATCATCGATCACGTCAAGCCGCTGTCCGAGGCGCTCGACTGGCTGGCCGGAGATCCCGCGCAGATCGCCGCCCATGCTCAGACCTGGCATAACGTCGCCGGCGCCCTGCACGATCGAGCCGGCGACCTGGATCAAGCCGTCCGCTGGGACACCGCCGAGTGGACCGGTGGCGCGGCCGCCGCGTACCGGAACTGGGTGGGCCAGCAGAAGGGCGCGGTCGACGGCCTCGCCCAGGCCGCCACCACCCTGGCGACGATCACGGAGGCGGCCGGGCAGCTGATCGCGGGCGTACGCATGATGGTCCGCGACGCCATCGCCACACTCGTCTCCCGGCTGATCGAGTACGCGATTGAGGAACTCGCCTCCTTCGGGTTCGCCACTCCGCTGGTGATCGAACAGGTCAGCACGCTGTGCGCCTCCTGGGCCGCCAAGATCAGCAAGTGGCTCAAAGACCTGATCGGGAGCCTGACCAGGTTGCGGGGCGTGGCCAGCAAGGTCGGCGAGCTGATCGACAGCCTCAAGGGCCTGCTCGGCCAACTCGGACACGGCGGTGACGACGCCGGTGCCGTACTGCAGACCGGCGGCGAACTGCGCCGTCCTCGCGGGGACATCGACTTCGAAGAGGACTGGGCCAATCACGCCTACGACACATTCCGAGGCAGCGACGACGAACTAGCGGGCGTTACCGCCACGGCGAGCCAATACGGATTCAGCCCGGAAGATATCGAGCAGATCAAGAACCACGTGTTCCGCGACGAACATAAGCTCGATATGTACGGCGACGACACGGTGGGCCGTTTCGACGCAAACCCGCGGATGGCTGAGGCATGGCAGCGCCTGGCCGACGGCAACCCGCACCCGGCCGACATCGACCTGCTGAAGCACGAGCGGTACGAGTCCAACTACATGACCCAGACCGGCGACCAGAGCTACGGGCGAGCCCATGCCGCGACCCTCGACGCCGGCCACACATGGGATCCTGAAGCGGCAGCTCGCGACGGGTTCGGCTACCAGCGAAGGGACGGAAATTGACAGCCTCGATCGGAATCTGGGCCCAGGGCGACCTGACCGGCGACGTGGTGCTCTACCGCTGGGAGGCCGACGACCAGACCGGCTTCGTCACCTTCGAGGCCGCAACCCAACGAATCCGGCCGGCCGACCAGAGCGCCCAGCCCATCGGCGACCTGCAGTACGACCCCACGGCAGGCGAGGCCTCCGGCACCGCCGACGGCGTGGAACGGCGCCTGTTCAACCAGGTAGTCGTCGCGATCATGCGTGCATACCGCCGATCAGGATCCGCACCGAGTACGGCCCACGCCTATTACTACTGATACCGAGAATGGCCGGGACGATCGGACTCGCGTACGCAATTCGGGCTGCAGCCCCGATGAGGAGAGGACTATGCCGACTGCCGGACATCCCGTGCTCTATGCCGTGGCCTGCGGCGGCCGTCCCGCCGCTGACCTGCCGCCGTTCATCACCGCTTTGCGGACGGCCGGCTGGCACGTCTGCGTGATCGCCACTCCGTCCGCGCTCAAATTCATGGATCTGGCCGCCATCGCCCAGCTCACCGGGCACCCGGTGCGCTACGACTGGAAACAACCCGACGAGTCCGACGCCCTGCCCCCCGCGGACGCGTTCGTCATCGCCCCAGCCACCTTCAACACGATCAACAAAATGGCGACCGGCGCCAGCGACACCCTCGCGCTCGGACTGCTCAACGAGGCCATCGGCATGCAACTGCCGATCATCGCCGTTCCCACACCCAACATGAAACTGGCCCGTCACCCCGCCTTTCACACCAGCGTTGCGCTCCTACGGTCCTGGGGCGTCGAGGTCATGTTCGACCTCGAACGCTGGCCACTGCCGGAGCCGAACATGGGCGCTCCCGCCGCTGACTTATTCCCGTGGTTCGACCTCATCGAAGCGGCAACGACCCTCCGCGAGCGGTGAACTGCTCGTTCTGGTGAATTGAACTCGCACACGCCGGCTTCAGCGTCCCCGACAAGGTGCACCTCGTAGTTCGACGCCTTCCGCGGTGTCGCCGGGCATCTCGCGAACGAGGTGCCCGGCGGGTGGCCGACTATTCGCGGGATGACGGGCCGGTCCAGCCTGGTCCGGCGTCCCGACCGTCAATGGCCCGCCGCACGACCCGCCATCGTGCTTCAGTGGCCGATGGATCGCCGACGATTTCACGCAACGCCGCCTCCGCCTCTTCGCGGCTGTGGTAAAGGCTCGTTATCGCCCTTCGAGGACGTTCGACGATCAAGACGTAAATCCCCTCTGCCAGCTCGGCGTGCAAGAGGTGGGCACGAGCCTCGACGCTGCCGCCCACTGCGGCGCCGAGTCGATCGACAACCTCGCCGATGTCTGCGGCAAGGCCGAGTTCGATGAGGTGATGAGCGATCGTCGGTTCCGAGATCTGGAGCAGCGTCACCAGATCGGGCAGGGCTGTGCGCTGGTCCCACCCTTCTTTCAGGAGTCGCTCCTGCGCACCGCTCCAGAGCCGGAACGGGTCGCTCATTTGCGAGTTCACGACGGCCTGCCAATCAAACTCCGGGTTTTCCGCGAGATGGCGTCGAAGCCATTCCATGCGTTGATCGGTTCGACGGACTTTCGCCTCGTGCGGAACAAATCGAGCGAGCTGCGCGCACACCGCTCCCTGCGTGCGGAGCAGCTCAGCAGCGATCTCTTGAACCGACATGCGGTTAACCACGCATTGCAGAAGCAGCTCGCAGTCGGTCCAGGTCCAGGTCTCGCGATGCCGGAGGGGTCGAGCGGGCGGAACAGGTTCTGTGGCTGACACACGTAGTCCTCTCGCGCGGTGATACGGCGCCGGCTTCAGCACGGTGCCGTTGGGACGCGAGACGAGCGATCCATCCGGCCCAGGAAGGCCGATTGAGGATTGGGGGTGCCGCGCGAGATTCAGCCCTGGGCGCTCGTGGCCGTGAGTGGGCTCCCGAATGATGCGGCGAGTCATCGATGCGGGATGCAGGAGGATCGCTGTCCCGACACAGCCACGCTACGACGCGTCCGCGGACGGCACAAGGAGAATGAGAATCGTCAGTCATGAATGAATCAAGGAAGATCAATTAGGCTGAGATACTCCTCTTGCCGATGCCAGCTGGTCCGCAGCAGGGGCGCGGCTTCGGCGAGCGGCACGAATCTGCAAATGACCTCCAGCCCGGTGTCCCACGCGTCGTCGTCACCGACCACGGTGTGCTTCCAGACGTCGCGGGGCTCATCGCTCGCCAAGTGGAAGTAGACGCTGATGTATGGGTCGCCGGTGTCGTAGTTGTCTTGCTGGACACCGACGACGCCGACGAGCTCGAGGTGACCTGTGATGCCGGTTTCCTCGATGACCTCGCGAGTGGCGGCGGCATCCAGGCGCTCTCCAGGCTCCGCACCGCCGCCCGGCAGGTGCGTGCCGGCCTCCGGCTGTGACGGGTAGTCGAACACCAGCAGCTGAAGACCGTTTGAGGTCGTTCGCGTGACGTATGAGGTGGCGCGGATGCGGGCTCCGGGGATCATGCTCTTCTCAACGTTGCGCCGCCTGCTGCGGCTCGCTGTCGGCCGCGGATCTGCGAAATTTCGGGAGCAGCGAGAGTCCGGCGACGGCAATGGTCAGCAAGCCTCCGACTACGATCGGCGCGCCCATGGCGTACCGGGCCGCAATTACGCCGCCGACGGCGGCGCCGATCGGAGCCGCCCCATTGCCGATAAGGCGGAAGACGTTCACGACTCGGCCGAGCATGTGGTCGGGCACGAGTTGCTGGCGCGTGGAAACGGCTGCAACTGTGCCGATTGTGAAGCTGCCTCCGATTACCGCCATGCAAAGCCCGGCGAGATAGGGCGAGCTTGTCAAGGCGAGCGCGAGGAAGCAGTGGCGCGGGCAAGTTGGGCCCATCTCGAACGCTCGGCTATGCAGCGCGTCAGCCATGACGCAGCACGTCTGGAGCAGACCCAGCTCATCGGCGGCCACGAAAACGGCGCCACCATAGGTGGTTACCGCGAAATTCGATGTGCGCTCAGCATTAGGAAATCGATGCTCTATCCCCTGAGCTACGAGGGCCTGCGGCCCATATCGTACCGACCTGAGGATATCCACGAGTGCCCGGGAGTCCCACAGGGTGCCAAACGGTGCCATCGGGTAGGCCGGCGGCGGTTCCCGTGCTGGTCGGAGGATGCGCGGAGCAAATTCCGCGCACACGCGACGCTGTCTGGCCGGCGGTGACCGCGGGTGCCCAACGGTGAGCTCGGGTGCTACCCACTCGCCGAGCAACTTCGGAGCGCGCTGAGCAGGAGAAACACCTTCGGAGGTCGACTTGACCTTCGCGAGGGGTCACGCGACTGTTCGTGCACCGGTACCGCGGGGTGCGCCTCCTGCGGCAGCGTCGCCGGGCCTTCGCTGGGCTGACGCGGCCCTTCCGCCTCAAGGCGGTGGGCCAGCGCCTCAGCGTCGCGCAGATGCTAGAAGGAGTTCGGAGACCAGTTCGACATCGTCCGGCGTGACGTCGTCGCCGCCAACGGCGCCGATCCAGCTGAGCGCCTGCTCGCGGCGGCGGACCAACCAGAGATCTACGTGAATTGCGATGTCGCCGGCGATTGACGGATCGACATGGCCGATCTGGTCGAGCGCAACGGGTCGGGTAGCCGGGTCGAGGATGAGTCTGACGATGTCGAGCAAGTCAGTTCCCTGCTTGCCGACCGAACGGTTCATGACGGCCTGAAGCTTCATGGCCACCAATGGCCCGGGCTCGGCGACCGGCGTGGTTACTTCGAAGCGCTCGCTGTTGGCTCGGACAACCTCAAGCGTGACTTCGGTGGCGGTGTCGTTGGCCCACGCGTGAGCGGAAGCGTGCAGGCGATCACCGGGATCGTCGCTGGGCATGTCGATCTCGGCTTGACGTACCTCAAGGACGTCGACTTTCACCTTGCCGTAAGGAGTAGACAATATGACGGCTGCGGGCTGGACCGGCTCAGCACCGTCAGCGGCGCGTAGTACCTCGAGGTGGGGTGTCTCACCGAGGAGCCGATCGACCACATCGAGGTCAACTGTGGCGCGATAGGGATTCGACAGCCGGGACAGGACGGCTACGCCTCCCACCACCACGGGTGATTGGCCGATCAGTGTCCGGACCTCGATTACTCCCTGCACGACGGTGGCCATCGCGTCGCCGATGAACGTGACACGACTACCAGACACGGGTCCACCCTTCTCTTGGTGTCCATTCGTCGAGAATCTCTCGACCACGACCGATGTCCTGGGCCAGGTCGAGCGCGACGAACAGCGGGTGCGCCAGCGGCCACTTCATCGGATTCATGTCGGGATCGAACCGGTGCTGTACAACGGCGGGAACCGGGGCGATCCTGACGGTCGCTCGAGCCTGCGATGGCTTACCGGCGACGCCGAGCAACGTTGCTGCGCGCTGCTGAATGGCTTGGTCGGGTACGAAGAAGTCGAGTACTTGCCCAGATCGGAACGCTACCGGCGCACCGTATGCAGCCGCCGCAGCGGAGTCCGTCAATGCCCAACCGGTTTCGCTCTCAACATTTTCCAGCCCGAGGCGCAGCGCCTGTGTCAGGACCGCATCACCGGGAACTGGCAACTGAGTGAGATACGTGCGCGGGGTTCCCCAGCGTTCGGCGACCAGCCAGAACAAACGAGAATCCGTAATAGCGTTCTTGGCGTCCAGCAGCCCCTCGCGACGAAGCTCGGCAAGAACCTCAGAGACCGTGCTAGCCGAGCGGCCGAGCTGACGCGCCAGCTCTCGCACCGCGGCTCCACGTCGAGGTTGCATCAAGATCCTGGCGGCGATCTCCAGCCCGACCTTGCCGCTCAAAGCACTCGTCCGCCGGGACCGCTCTCCGACCGGTGCAACCTCGGCGTCGATCACCACGCCTTTGGCCCGTAACCCCAGCCGGCCGCGTAGATCGTAGTAGCCAGCCTGATGGGTGGTCAGGATTCTGCGAGCCGTTTCAGTCACCCGATCTGCCACGATCAGTAACGTCGCGGCCGACGACGCATGCGCCCCGAGTGCCTGCTCCGCGACGGAATTAGTCACCAGGGCACGTCGCTTTATTTGGAGCGCCAATCGCACGCCGTTGTCGCTGAGTATCAGGTCAGCCCTGGCGTCGGATGAGCTCGGGGAGGGTTGCACGTCGATCCCCAGCTGGGCGAAGGCGTCAACTATCAGCGCCTCGGTCTCCATGCGTGCATGGTCGCAGATGTTCGGTGTTCGGTCAATACCGAACATCGAACACGCCGACCAGTAGCGCGACCCCACCCGCGCGGCACCTTCGCCCGAGGCCGCAAGGACATGGCCAGCGTTGAGCACGCCGCAAGCGAGCAAGCCCCCTCGTCGGCGATTCCGCCGCCGCCCGCCGAACCCCTTAGCCGACTACGAGGGCACCCTCGTTGCGATCTCCACGACGACACGGCCACGATCCGCCACACGCGCCTACAGGCCTCGAAGCGCGGCGTCAATTGGGGTGCCGCATGCGAGGTAACCCGGACGACGGAAGGATTCAATCGATGAGCGTCAACGAAAGTCGGATCGAGGACAGAGTCGGACGGACGACACTATTACCGTGAGTGCGCATCACATTGACGGAGCGAGAGGGGAGAGCGTGCCAATCGCGGCGAGTCTCCAGGTTCCGTCCGTCCAAAGGAATGCGATCAAGGACAGCGCGAAATACGGTGCGCCGATGACTACGAGCGCCAACTCCGTCATTGCCGCCATCGACGCCCGTCGGCCGGGCCTGAAACTTGCCAAGAAGCACTCGCTGCTGTTCTTCGTCCAGGGCCACCACATCGCCCACTTCGGCAGCCCGCTGTTCGACGAGTCCATCACCGCCACCGAGCGCGGTGTCTCAGTCCCTGACGCCGACGGCAGCCCAGCAGAGCAGCCGGAGAGCGAGGGCCCGCTCAACACCATCGGTTACGTCATCGAGCGCTACGGTGCCCTCTCGCCGGCTGACCTTCGCACCCTCATCCAGTCATCGCAGCCGTGGCAGGCCGCGACCAAGCCGGGAGGCGGCGGCCGCATCGACTCCGACATCCTGCGCGACTGGTTCCGCCGCGACGACGAAACCAACGATCCCGATGACGAACGGCCCAACCGGGCCGAACGCGCCCAGGCCGACGAGCTCTGGAAGACCCACAAGGCACAGCAAGCCTCCTGACCTGCGAGGGAGCGGTATGGCCGAACCTTATGGCCCGTGGCGGCTCGACGACTTCGAATCGAAGCTTCACGAGTGGGGTCCGACCGTTCCGCTCCCCGGCGAGGTTTACGCCGACATCAAAAGGTGGATCACCAACCGTGCTGACCGCCCACGCGGCGACGCCGTCTTGGTCGACGGTGAGGAAAACGTATGGCAGGCCCCGGTGACCTACCTGCCCGATCTAGATCTAGACAACGGTCTGCAGCGGGTGGTGTGCGCCTACCGCGTCATCGAGGCCGAGCATCGGATCGTGTGCGAGCTGTTCGCCGTATTGCCAGCCTCGATAGGCGCGGAGGCGGACGCGTGAACAGTCACTGGGAGTTGAAAGAGTTCAAGGTGCTGTTTCCTCGCTGGCGCGACCTCAGCGAGCCGAAACCTCCTGCCGACGTGGTGAAGCGCGTCGACATCTGGTGGCGCGGCCTCGAGTTTTCGCCCGATCGCCCGCGCGCTGACCGGGTCAGCCCGGACAGGGACCCTGTCGGCAACCTCTGGTGGACATGGGTTCCGAACGGCGGCTGGACAGACGAGCAGAAACGCCGTTTCCGCGTCGTGTGTTACGTGCGGATCTTCGAGCACCATGATCCGCGACTAATTGTCTGCGAGAAGTTCGAGACTTGCGAGGCCACACCGCCGCCCGCAGGAGCTGCCTAGATTCGCCGTGCCGCGCGGACGGCCGCGAGGTGAACCCATCGGTTAAAGGGATGGCGTAAGACTTACCCGCCCGTTCCGTCGGCAGCGGATGGGGTCAGCTGCCTGAACGTTGAGATAACCGACGCTGCACCCCACAACGCACGACGCCTACGACCGACCAAAATAGCGCCTGGATAGATAACTTGTCATTGAATGATGACAAGTCCAGGATCCTGTCCCTACAAGCTGTCAGGGCTGCCTTCAACTTTCGCGACGGGCAGGCATGGGCCTCGGGTGCACCGCTCGGAGAGTCGATCGCATACACCGCCCTGTGTCGTTACCTAGCCCGAGGTGACGCTCCGGTCGCTGACCCCATGGCGTACGCGAGGCATTGGATGTGCTTGGGCCGGTGCAGGCCGTGGTTGACGTCCTGGGCGCGTCACGAAGGGGATGCCGTGACCCGACCTACCCGCACCCACGCAGGTAGCCGTGCACCTTGACCTGCAGAACTTGGTCCGCAGGCAAGGCCGTCAAACCCAGACTTGCCGAGGTCTTGACCCGCCTTTCACGCCAATGGCAGTTCGGCCACAGTGCAACAACACATTGACGGGATTATCGACCCAGGAATTCGGTGGCCTGGGCGTAAAGGGCATCGAACGTCTCGTTGGGGTCCAGGGTCTCGGCGACCGCGCGCACTCGTGCCCGCTGATCCTCGTGTGCCTGCCAGTAGGACTGGGGAACGCGTCGCATCAAGGCGTCGAGGAGATCACCTGGATAGAAGTCGCCCTCGGCCAGCGGATTGCGTTCGACTTGGTCAATCGCCAGGGGGACGAGCGTGTGCAGCCCGATCTGCTGCGAGATGAGCAGACGCAAGCCCTCGGCGTCGAGCGCACCGACCGGCCGCTTGCGCAGCGCGTACGCAGTGCTGATCAACCGCGTCGCATCGGCTGGCGGGTCGCCCCAACGGTCGTTCTCGATTTCTTCGAGCGACCGGCCTTGGTCGTGCTCAGCCACTGCGTCTCCCTAGTTCGTCGCTGGAAGGTTGGTCTTAGGATCGTGGGACGAATTGCTCGGAATGGTCGAGTAATCGGCTCGCCTCAGACAGTTCGGCCTGGAACTGCGCCTTGTCTGAAGCCGAAACCCGCGAATCGCCGAGCAAGCGCTTCAGCTGGCTGATCCGATTAACCAGGCCATTCTGCGCATTCCTCACCTCGTCCACATGGTCCCATGGCGTGCCGGTCGACTTGGTCGCCACCACCTCGCCGTTCAACTCCCGGCGCGCCGCGTCCAGGTCCCGGTCGGTGAGGTGTTCCTTCATGTTGTCGGTCTTCGTCGGCCCGGACGGCTCGGACCGCCCTGTACGCACCGGGGTGACTGCATCGTCCGAAGCGGCGTGCTGCATCAGCAGCCCGCTCGCAGTGGCTGTCATGCCGGCGCCGACGGTGATGCCCGCTGCCGAGGCGATGTTCAACGGCACGCCGCCGATCGCGCCGATCCCGGTCGCGTCGAGAACCAGGCCGGTGCCCTCGCCGAGGGTGCTGACCTCGGTCAGCAGTAGGCCGCCGACGAGCGAAGCGGTCTCACCCGGATGGTGCACCATCGCGTTACCGAAGGAGGCGAGACCGTTGACGACGTGCGCGCCCGCGGTCTCGAGGAAGCCACCTACCTTGTCGAGCCAGCTGGACTTCTTGGGCGCCGAGTCCGCCTCCTGGTCCAGGAAACGGGCAGCGACGTCGCCGGCTGTGCCGACCTGTGTGCGGGCGGCGCTGAGGGTGTCGATTGCGTGCTGACGTCCAGGTGCGCCGGTGTCGACGAACGGGCCTACCGGCTGCTCGGGCGGTGCCTGCGCGGCGGCCTTCTGGTAGGACTGCTGGGCATTTTGGGTCTCGGCCTGGGCCGCGTCCCACAGTCGTATGGCGTCGGCTGCCTGCTGCTGCGCCCATTCCAGGACATGGGCGTACGTGTTGAGGGCGTCCGCTGCGGTCGCGAGCGAGTCGGCCGCCACGTACCACTTGTTGGGTTCGTAGCTGAACTTGTCCTGGAACTCTTCTGCTGCCGGGCCGGTCCACGCGCCGGTGTCGATGTCGACGAGACCGTCGCCGGCTTTCTCCACATGGCCTGACCTGGTCTTCAGAGCGCTGGCGTTCGCCCGGATTGCGGCCACGTCGCCCGGCACCAGTGCTCGCGGATCGTGCGTCTGCCCCAGCTCAGCCATCGACGACCGACTTACCCGGATCGGTGGTCAGCCGGCCGGCCACGCCTCGGTCGGCCGCCTGATAGGCCTGGGCGACCTTGCCGAGCACATCTCCGATGGCCTTGGCATCCTTGGTCAGGATGTCGATGCCCTCGCTCCAGCGATCGCAGAAGTTCTCCATCGACTTGTGCAGGCCAGCGTGGCCGTAGACGCTTTCCGCACGGTCCAGGTGCGACAGCGCTGACCCCTTCTGGTCGGCAACACTCTCCTCAATGCCGGCGGAGGCCGACTCCAGGGTGCCGATCTCGACGTGGAATCCAGGTCCGTCCATGCAAGCCCCAACCATGCCGGTCGAAGCCTTGAGGGTAGGACCACTTCACCAGTCGGCCTAGACGCGCACCGGGCACTCCTGGCGGGCACGCCTCGGGCGAGGCAGGCGGTCGGTCTGCCGCGTACGCGGAGACCATCCAGCACTACGCCGAGCTGGCCGGGCTGACTTCTATGGGACGCCGGTCGAGGTGGTGGAAAGCGCAATGAAGTCTCCCGCGTCGCCTACCTCGACTTCCAGGGAGAGGTGGCGAGAACTGACTCGTTAGGTGGTACAGCTCGACCCGGCCGCATTCCGGGACGAGGAAACCTTGGCGAACCTTGGGTACGAAAAGTGTGCACATCGTCCAACATCAGCAGGGGCGGATCACGACTGTGACGGGACCGCTGGGGGATGAGGTTTACGCGGCGGAGGACGGTTTCGTCGCTATTTGGAGACAAATTCGGTCATGACTCGCTTCATCGTCGAGAACGTGCATAGAACCTCCAGCCGTCCATGGGCCTTGGTAACCGGACGGCTCGAAGGCGACGAACTCCACATTGGTGACAAACTGACAATCAGGCACAGCAACGTCCAGGTCGCCACCGCGGTCGTACGGTCCATCGAGCTTCACAGCGCGCCGGACAAGATCGCCATCGCCATCGACGCCGCCCTGGCCGAGACCATCCAGAGCGGCACGGTGCTCGTCCAAGCCACGTAACCGAGCGCTGAGGAGCCATCGGTGCCACCTGGCTTGGATAGCTTGTCCGGCGCACAGCGGGCATTGGCCGACTTCCTCCGCCTGGACCCGGACCTTTGGCTGCCGCTCCGCTACTCAACGAATCCGGCCGGCTGAGCAGAGCGGGCAGCCGATCGGTGACTTGCTGTACGACGCCGGGGCGGGTGAGGCCTCCGGCACCGCTGCCGGAGGCGTGGACCGACGGCTTTTCAGTCAGGTAGTAGCCGCAATCATGCGTGCGTACCGCCGGTCGGGATCCCCGCCGGCCACTGCCCACGCTTACTACTACTGATGCCGAGATTGGTGTGGACGACGAGCTGGTTCAGACCCGCCATGCCCTCGGATTCGTCGATACGTGACGAGCTACAGAACTAGCCCAACTGCCCGAATCCCGCCGCAAACTGAACGTCGGTCTCCCGCATATCGAACATGATTGGGCCGCAGATCGAAAGGATCTGGGCCCGCAGATCGAAACCCTGGCGCTATCATGCGAGGGTGCCAACATCGCACCTCGTTCCACGCCGCGTCGCTGTGCAGGTGGATGCCGCCCTGGCTGACACCCGTGTCGTGCTGATCAGCGGAGCTCGCCAAGCCGGCAAGAGCACCCTGGTCCGCATTCTGGCCGGCGATCGGCTGGTCGAGCGCCGCGACCTCGACCGTGCCCAGGACCGAGCCGCCGCGATCGCCGACCCGGTCGGTTTCGTCGACTCGGCTGAGCTGCTGGTCATCGACGAGATCCAGCGCGCGCCGGAGTTGCTGCTGGCTATCAAGGCCGCCGTCGACGAGGACCCCCGTCCCGGCCGTTACCTGCTTACCGGATCGTCACGGCTGTTCGGCATGGTCGCCGCCCCCGACGCGCTGCCCGGCCGGATGGAAACCGTCGAGCTCTGGCCGTTCTCCCAGGGCGAGATCGACACCGAGCCGGACGGGTTCATCGACGCGATCTTCGCCCTCGGCCCCGACCTGCGACACGAATCGGCCGTCGCCCGGGCCGACTACGCGGCCCGAATCGTCCGCGGTGGCCTTCCCGAGGCGACGACTCGAGACGACCTCCGTCGCCGCCAACGGTTCTTCGACGCGTACGTCCAAGCGCTCGTCGACCGCGACGTCCGGCAGCTGTCCGACATCCAGCACAAGGGTGAGTTACGCAAGTTGGTGCGCCTGGTGGCCGCTCGATCCGCGACCATCATCGCCGCCAACTCCTTGGAGTCGGCGCTCGGACTCAGCCGGCCGACGGTGGCGCGTTACCTCCAGGCGCTGGAGGAGATCTTCCTGGTCAAGCGAATCCCGGGCTGGTCCCGCAACCTCGGCACCCGAGCGACCGCAGCCGCGAAACTGATCTTCGTCGACTCGGGTATCGCCGCCAACGAACTCGCCACTGATGCCCGTGCTCTGCTCAGGCCGGGGGCGCCGTTCGGCCCGCTGCTCGAATCGTTCGTCCTGTCCGAGCTGTCGCGCCAGCTCACCTGGTCCGAGCAGCAAGCCGACCTCTCCCACTACCGCGACCAGAGCAAGTACGAGGTCGACGCCGTACTCGAGAACCGAGCCGGCCACGTCGTCGGCATCGAAGTCAAAGCCGCCACCACCGTCGGCCCGGACGACTTCCGCGGACTACGCCGACTCGCCGACCGCCTCGGCGACGACTTCGTCGCCGGCATCGTCCTCTACACCGGCACCTCCACACTGCCGTTCGGGGACAAGCTTCGCGCCATGCCGGTCAGCGCCCTGTGGCAGGTCCCCTCACCGGCCGCAATCTGACCTCACGCCGCCAGACAGCGTCCTGGGCGAGCGGCCTTCAGGCATCTTCCTGTGTCGTTCTGAGAGAAGCCGCCGCCATCACCGACAAGGTCTTCAATCCCATCACGGTGAGGAAGGACGTTGAGACGCTCACCTTCGCGAGCTCTCCTGAGCAGGTATGACACCGTCCGCGGTCGACTTGATGTTCGTGAGCGTTGGAGCCATCGTTCGTACACCGGTACCGCGGGGTGCGCCCTGCGACAGCGACGCCGGGCATCTCGCGCACGAGGTGCCCGGCGCGTGGCTTCTCCCGGAACGGCTACGCGCCGATGCGACCTCAGGGTTGGATTCGGGCCACCTCTCGCGGCTTTGATCTCGTACGTCGTGTTTGCGACCTCTGTCGGGCGTCCCTCAGGGTAGGTACATGGCGCGCGGCGCCCGTTGTCGCGCGTTTAGAGTGGGCCGCTGACGGTGGCGGAAGGTGACCGATGGCGAAGCTGATCCTCTCTCCGGAGGAAGCCGTCCTCTGCGACGTGGTCGGGGTTCGCGTCTTCCTCCAGGCGCGCGCGGTGCTGGCCGATGGGGAGGTCGTTGTTCAGTCCGTCGACGCATCTGGCCAGGCGGTCGGCAAAGTTCGCGACAGCGGCGTGGTGACCGGCGAGGTGGTCTCCGGGGAAACGTCCACTTTGGCGGGCATGTGCACCTGCGCTGACGCGGACTGCGTACATGTCGTGGCGCTGCTCATCGCCACTCAGCAGGAGACCAGACCGACGAAGTCCGTGGCGCCGACTCAGCGGCGCCCGAAGGCCGGGCGGTGGGAATCCCAGCTGACCGCATTGATGCGAGACGTGGTCGGGCCGCCGCCTCCCCGGCCTGCGGATCCCGGGCTTGGCCTGCAGTTCGAGCTGGTGAACGGGTATCTTCCGCGCACCCGCAAAACGGGGCAGCGGATCTCGATGCGCCCGGTTCTTCCTGGGCGCAGGGGCTGGGTGCGCTCGGGTATCAGTTGGCACTCGATCGACTATGCCGGGGGGCATTCGCCGGATCTGGAGCACCATCGCCGGCTGCTCAACGAGATCGTAAAACTGTCCGGCTCCTACGCGCCTTACTACGGCAGCGGCGCCGGCACGAACCTCTTCCTCGACGAATTCCGTAGCCGTCGAATCTGGGACTTGCTGGCCGAGGCGCAGGAATCTGGCCTGACGCTGATGCAGTACGGAAAGAACGCCCTCCCGGTAGCCGTGGCACGCCGCCCGGCCCGGGTGTCGATGCAGGTGGATCGCGTCGACGGCGATCTGTCATTGCGCGCCGTGGTACAGGACGACGGTATGCCGGTGGACCCGGAGCACGCGATCTTCATTGGCGAACCGGCGCACGGCATCGCGTTGTGGGACGCAGAGGCTGGAGCCGAGCAGACGGGGCGCCTCATGCGACTGGCTCCCCTGGCTCGTCCGCTTCCGAAATCAGCCCGCAAGGTTCTGACCGCACCGACCATCCGGATTCCGCGAAAGCAGGAGAACCAGTTCTTCGCCGAATTCTATCCGAATCTGGTCAGGCAGGTGGACGTCGTAGCCGCTCGCCCGGACCTGAGCCTGCCTGAAGTGGGTGCTCCCAGCCTGACCGCGACGCTGGCTGCCGAACGCGGGCACCAACTGCGGCTGCGCTGGGAGTGGGTGGTCGAGGTGGGCGGCGGCCGCCACGGCGAGCCGCTGTGGTCCCCGACGTTCTCCGACGAGCAGGCCGACCTGGTACGAAAGACGGCTGATCTTGTCGGTCCGGGCCTGTTCGAGCCTGGTCCGACGGGTCCTCGGCTCGCCGACGAATCGGTGCTCGGTGGCGATGCGATGATCCATTTCCTGAGGACGGTGGTCCCCGCACTGATCGAACTCGGCGTGTCCGTGATCGAGCCGGAGGAGGACTGGGACCTTCAGGAGAGCGAAGCGCCGCCGGTCATCACCTTCGCGAGCCCCACCCAGGTCGATGAGCACGATTGGTTCGATCTGTCGGTTCGCGTCGAGGTGGGAGGCGAGCAGGTCGACTTCGAGTCGCTCTTTGTCGGGCTCGCCCGGGACCAGGAGTTCGTGATCCTGCCCAGCGGCCTCTATTTCGGTCTCGACCGCCCGGAGTTTCGGCAGCTACGCGAGTTGATCGTCGAGTCGCGAGCGCTCACCGACAGCCCGCCGGGCGTGCTGCGGGTGGGCCGGTTCCAAGCCGGCGTCTGGGACGAGCTGGCCGAGCTGGGTGAGCTGGGCGGTCAGGCCGCCGATTGGCAGCGTACGGTGGCCGCGCTGAGCGAGGTGGGGATGCTCCTGGATCAGCCGCTGCCGGCCGAGGTGAACGCCGAGCTGCGCCCGTACCAGCTGGAGGGCTTCCGCTGGC
The DNA here is from genome assembly GCF_040682075.1 of Actinoplanes sp. NPDC051411. Taxonomy (NCBI): domain Bacteria; kingdom Bacillati; phylum Actinomycetota; class Actinomycetes; order Micromonosporales; family Micromonosporaceae; genus Actinoplanes; species Actinoplanes sp. NPDC051411. Next base: position 60,181 of record NZ_JBFBAD010000044.1, read on the forward strand.
TGGCAGCGCTGCATGACAACGGGCTCGGCGGCATACTCGCCGATGACATGGGTCTCGGCAAGACGCTGCAGGCCCTGGCGCTGCTCTGCCACGCCCGCAAACACGGCCGATTCCTCGTCGTTGCGCCGGCCAGCGTCGTGCATAACTGGACGGCCGAGGCCGGCCGCTTCGCCCCCGATCTCGAGGTCCGGGCGATCACCTCGACTGCGGCCCGGCGAGGAGTCGACCTGGCCGAGGCGATCGAACAAGCCGACGTGGTGATCACCTCGTACACCCTGTTCCGGCTGGAGTACGACGAATACGCCTCGGTGGACTGGGCCGGCCTGGTGCTGGACGAAGCACAATTCGTGAAGAACCCCCAGTCGCAGGCGTACAAATGTGCCCGCCGCCTCCCGGCGCCTTTCAAAGTCGCCATCACTGGCACACCGATGGAAAACAACCTGGCCGAACTGTGGGCGCTCTGTTCGATCGCGGCACCGGGCCTTTTCCCCCGGCTCGACCGGTTCACCGAGTATTACCGTCACCCGATCGAGCGGAATCACGACCAGGATCGGCTCGCCCAACTGCGCCGGCGGATCCGCCCGCTGGTGCTGCGCCGCCGCAAGAACGAGGTCGCCGCCGAGCTGCCGGCCAAGCAGGAACAGGTGATCGAGGTCGACCTGTCGCCCGGACATCGCAAGATCTACCAGCGTTACCTTCAGCGGGAGCGGCAGAAAGTCCTCGGCCTGCTCGGCGACCTGGAGAAGAACCGTTTCGAGATCTTCCGCTCGCTGACGCTGTTGCGTCAGGCCAGCCTGGACGTGGCTTTGGTCGACGACCAACACCGCGCCATCTCGTCGACCAAACTCGATCTGCTCATGGAACAACTCGGCGACATCGTCGAGGAGGGGCACCGCACCCTCGTGTTCAGCCAGTTCACCCGGTTCCTCGGCGCGGCTCGCGATCGATTGGAACAGGCCGGGATCGCGTACGCGTATCTGGACGGCACCACCCGTGACCGCAAGCGGGCGGTTGAGGAGTTCAAGACCGGCGCCGCGCCGGTTTTCCTGATCAGTCTGAAGGCCGGTGGGTTCGGCCTGAACCTGACCGAGGCGGACTACTGCATCCTGCTCGATCCGTGGTGGAATCCGGCGACCGAGGCACAGGCGGTGGACCGGGCCCATCGCATCGGACAGACTCGCAACGTGATGGTTTATCGCCTGGTAGCACGCGACACCATCGAGGAGAAGGTGATGGCCTTGCAGACCCGTAAGGCCGAACTGTTCGCCGGGGTGATGGACGGCGGCGAATTCGCATCGGCCGGACTCACCGCCGCCGACATCCGCGAACTCCTCAAATAGCCGTCCGCTGGCGCTGGGATTGGTGTGGACGACGGGCTCGATCAGATCCGCTGCGAGCGCGTCCTGGCAGGACGAGCTCCACGCGCTTTCCGCGGCAGGTCCCGCACTTGCCGCAACGGACCGCGCGGGCCGCAGAGCAGCGCTTGTCGCCGCTCCGTATGCTCGCGCCGTGACGTCCGAACTGTGCCGTTTGGCCGATGAGTGTCTGCTGATCACCCGGGCCCGGCAACTGGCGGCGTGGGTCGGCGCGGGGAAGCCGGTGACGACGAAAGGCGTCTTGCGACCGGTTGACATCGCTGCTGTCGGCGCCGCTCTCGATGTGGCTGTCCCGGTTCGGGTTCGGACGGCCGCGGACGTCGAAGCGATCCACCGGCCTTGGGTCGCGGCGGAGGCCATCGGGTGGCTGGGCGTGGCGGCCAATCGGGCGGTCGCTACCGCCGGCCCCGAAGACGATGTCGTTCAGCGCTGGTGGACCGGAGTCCGGGCGGTGCTGCGAGTCGAATCGCATGACGATCGGGACCGCGGCGCCCCAGTGTTGCTGCGGAGCATTCTCACCGTGTTGACCACCCAGCCTTCACTCGGAGTCGCTGACATCCCCAAGGCCGCTCATGATCTGCTCTACCACTCTGATATCGGGGACACGAGCGCGGCTTACTCGGCATTCCGGCAGAGTGTCATGCCGGAAGACGCCGGACTCGAACTGCTCGGGGAAATCGGTGCGGTTGGCGACGACGGCCATCCAACCGAGTTAGGTCGGTGGATGCTGCAGCGCTTGATCGAGGAGTGGCCGCCGCCCGTTGCGCTCGATGCGCCTGCCGCCGCGATGCTCGACCGGCTGGCCGCGCTGCCCGGAGACGAGATACGGCGGCAGGCTGGGCCGTGGCTGGCCGAGCGCGGAGCCGGCCGTGCAGCAGCGGAACTGCTCAACGCAGCCGCCGCTGCCCCGCCGGCACAGCGAATCGCCGCTGTCGACGTCGTGGCCGGCCTCGGCGAGCCCGCGCTGCCCGCATGGCAGCAAGCCGCAGAGGTACCGACACTGGGTCCCCACGCCCGGCTGGTGCTCGCCGACCTTGAGCATGACGGCGACGAGGAGGTGCCGGAACCTGATGCGGCCGACCTACGGTGGCTCGGCGTCGAGTACGCGGCCGCTGCGCTGGCGGTCGACGGCCCGTACGAGGCGTTCCTCGTCCTTCACGAACGCGGCGGCCTGGATCAGCTGGGCGGCACCGGACACCCTGACGAGGCGGCCCTACGCGAGAGTTTGGCCGAACTGATCGCGTCCGGCGGGCCGCCGATCCCGACCTACCAGTTGAAGATCACGCTTACCAGGGTGCGGCCGCCGGTCTGGCGGCGTGTTCGCGTGCCGGCCACCGCGACGTTGGACGAGCTGCACCGGGTCGTCCAGATCGCCTTCGACTGGGACGACGATCATCTGCACGTGTTCACGGCGGACGGGCGCCGCTACGCCGATCCGTTCTTCGGTCTGGACGAGACCGCGGACGAGTTCCGGGCCCGGCTCGGAAAGGTAGCGCCGAGCGTCGGAGCCACTCTGACGTACGTCTATGACCTCGGGGTGCCAGCTTGAAGCCGCGGGCGTGCAGGTACTCGAGGAAGGCGTGCACGTTGGGCCGCCCGGGCCCGAGGACACGCTCGACCACATCGCCGTTGCGTCTTGGCTTGGAGAACCGGCCCCGCTCCATCGCGTCGGTCATGCCGCGCGCCCCTCTCCAGCCAGCACCAAGCCGGTCACCGTCTCCTCGACAATAGGCCGCCCCACTGATCTCGTGATCAACGATTGGTAGAGCGCCTCCGTCCGGACGACCATCCGCTCCACGGTAAGCGCCTGGACGCGCGCGAGCCCACCGGCTATCAGCCGCTCCCGCAGGTGCCGGTCACCCAGCAGCCTCCGGATGACGTCCGCGAGCGCGGCCGGCTCACCGACCGGCGCCAGCAAGCCGGAGATCCCGGGCTGGACGGCCTCGCGCAGCCCGTCGGTGTCGCTGGCCACGACTGGAACTCCGCAGGCCATCGCCTCCAGCGCCGCCATGCCCAGCCCTTCCACATGACTGGGCTGCACATATACGTCCGACGCGTGCAGCAGTCCGGCGATCTGGTCATGGCCGCAGTCCTCGATGAGCTGCACCCGGTCGGTCAGATCCAGCTCGCCGATTCGGCGACGCATCGAAGCAGCGTAGGCCTGCGAGCCGGAGCTCGTCGTGCCCACCAGCAGGACCCGCAACTGCGGTACGGCGTCGGCAACCAGGCGGGTGGCCTCGATCAGCTCCAACAGCCCCTTGCGCTGCTTGAACCGAGCAATGCAGGTGAGCACAATCTCGTCCGGGCCGATCCCTAACCGGCGGCGGGCGGGGCCAGGGGCGGCCGGGGTAAACCGGGAGAGATCGACGCCGAGGTCGATGCGCCGCAGATTCACTGCGCCGAAGTTGCGGGCCACGTTCTCGTAGTAGGCGCTGACCGCGATGTGAGCGTCGACGGGCAGGTGCTCGAACACCAGCCGACAACGGCCGGCGCCAGCCGGGCCGCGCTCACGCTGTACTTCGTGCGAGGTCACAACCAGCGGGATGTCGTGCTGCAGCTTCAGGACAGTGCCCAACAAGGCGGTGTCCTGGCTGTTGGCGTGAATGACGTCCACGCCAGCCAGGTCGATCGAACGCGACACGGCCGGCAGCAGCCCGAAGGCCATCTGTTCCCAGGTCGACACATCCGGGCCCGACAGGTGCGCCAAGTACGACCGTTCCCGCACCACCGTCACTCCGCCCTCTTCACAGACGGTCGAGTCCTCAGCCGCCGAGCTGCCGTCGGTGAAAACCGTGACCTGGTGACCGCGGCCGGCCAGACCGGCCGCGAGATCACGGCAGTAGCTCTCGGCGCCGCCGATGACCGGGTGGTAGTTGGTGCTGAGCATCAAGATGCGCACGGCGTCCTCCGCGACTGTTCGCTGACCTTTCCGTGTAGTTCCACCGCCGTCGTTCTCCTCTCTCAGGTGCTGCAATCGAGCAAGTGCGCAGAGCGGTCGACAGGCCTTGGCCGCGGGCGGGCCGTTGCGCTGCGTTTCGCTACTGCGGCCTTCGGTCCTCCGGCATCGGGTCGTCGCCGCCAAGGCCCGGTTGCTGCCCGCAAGGAGGTAGCCACTCGGTCGGGCGGACCGCGGCGGCCAGTGCCTTAGTGCGGACCAGCGGAGAGAACGGTCCGATGGTCGCGCCGTCGTCGCTGAGCCGCAGGCAGTCGAGGCGTACCCATTCCATGGAGGCAAGCAGCTTCTGGTCGACGGCGACGCTCTGCACGATCAACAACGCCAGGCCAGTGCCGTAGAGGTAATCCTTCTGCTCGACTGCGAGCGTCATACCCGGGGTGATCCGAGGTACCTCGTTCGGGTGCATTCAAGCCTCTCAGTGGACGGCGGCCGGGGACGGGGGAACCCCAAGCCGCCGCCGGTCTGGTCCCAGGCACCGTCGCGCTGGACGAAGTCCGGGTTTGTTGACAGCGGCTTCAACACCGGGGAGAACCGGCCCGCCGTGAGCACCCACGGCCGGGTGCCTGAGTGACACCGTAAGTGGCTGCCTGGACACGAAGAGGGAGAAATCCTCCCCCTCCGTTTCAACCCCTGGCGTACCCCGGCTTGAAGACCTTGGTGTCCCGGCAACAGACTCGGCGGCCCTGGGCGACAGCCAATGGGCGGCATTTCAAGTCCAGCGTGGACCTCTGCACCACCCACCCATCGCAGATCGTCGCGTACGGTGATCAGTGACGCCTCGCGCAGGAGGTACCCGTCCAATGCATGGCCACGACGATCTTCTGACGCTGCCGACCGGACAGCGGATCAAATTGCTGCGGACCCGAGCCGGGATGACCCGCGCAATTCTTGCCGGGCTGGTCGGCAAGTCGCCCGACTGGGTCAAGAGCGTCGAGAGCGGCCGCATACTGCCGCCCCGGCTTACCACTCTCGGGCAACTCGCTCGGGCGTTGAAGGTGCCGGTGACAACGCTGATCGACAAGGACGAGCAGGTCACCCTGACCCCCGGAACAACGCATCCCGCCCTGTCCGCGGTTCGTGATGCGCTCAACCGGTGGCCCAGCCCGACCGACCAGCCGCCGCAACCGCTCGAGCACATCGCGTCCCGCCTCGACATGGCTTGGAGGGCCCGACACGCCTCCCCTGACCATCGCACCGTCATCGGCGGACTGCTGCCCGACCTGATCCGCGACGCCCAACTGGCCACCCGCGCCTACCATGGCCAGGCTCGCCTCCGCGCCCAGGCAATGCTTGCCGACGTCCTCGGCTTGGCCCAGATGTTCCTGGCCTACCAGCCCGCCGCCGACCTGCTGTGGCGCGTCGTCGACCGGTCGATGCTGGCCGCGCAGGAGTCCGGCGACCCGATCGCCTTGGCCGAGGCCAGTTGGTTCGCGATCGAGGCGCACCGCGACGCCGGCGACTGGGACACCGCCGACGCGGTCAACCGCGACGTCCTCACCGCGCTGGGTCCGCACCTGAGCGACGCCCGCCCGGACCTGCTCGGCATGTACGGTGCCCTGCACGCCGCGGCGGCGTTCACCGCCGCACGGGCCGGTCGCACAGGACCCGCCTGGCGATCATGGGACGAGGCCGACCGGGTCGTCCGCACACTCGACGACACCTTCTACCAACGCGTCACCAGCTTCTCCAAGCCGGTAATGCTCGCCCACGCGGTGACTCTCGAGGTCGAGCTACGCAAGGGCAGCGACGCCGTCCGAATGGCAACCGAGGCCCAAGCCGCCGCCATCCCGTCTCGCCCACGCCGCGCGCGCCACCTGATCGAGGTAGCCCGCGGCCACCACCTCAAACACGAATACGGCGCCACGCTGATCTTGCTCAATCGGGCCCACGAAAGCGCCCCGGAAACCATCCGGTTCAATCACTACGCCCGCCAGATGACCGCCGACGTCCTCGCCGGACCACCCGCGCTGCGCCGCCAGGCCACCGACCTGGCCTTCAAAGTCGGACTGCTCGGCTGACTTCACTCCTTCGCGCCGCCCAACGCCGAAAACTCAGCGTTGATCAAGCTCTGCGACCGGCGGCCCTGACCTCCTCGCTGCCAGCGAAGTTCCGCGCACCACCGCAAGAACGCCAGAATGCCAGAATGCCAGAATGCCAGAATGCCAGAATGCCAGAATGCCAGAATGCCAGAATGCCAGAATGCCGCTTATGGTGTGGCCGCCGCAGTTGGAATCACCAGGCTGTCGCCGCTCGCGGAAGAGTGGATTTCGCGGAGCATTGACACAGGCTCGCGCGGTGAGTGATGTTTGGACACGCGTTACCACGGATCAAGGCAGGCGACCTTCTACCGAACCGGCCGATCCCCTCGGAGAACCAACTCGTCCAGGAATACGCCGTCGCCCCAGGAACCGCCCGCAAAGCCATCCAACTCCTGCGCGAACGCGGCGTGGTGGTGACGGTCGTCGGCCGTGGCACCTACGTCGCCGCGATCACCGACGAACATGCTTAAGCCCAGTAACTCGATTGGGACAAACCTGAACGCGACGCAGCAGGCGGCTAGGGAGCGCGCGGCAACTCGCCATCGGCATCCACCGGCTGACGCGATCCACCGGTGAAGTGCTGCCTACCGTGTTGGCCGCCACGTGCGCGGGAACGGCCGAGCTGCCCGGTCGCGTCGGACGAAGGGCGGCGCGCGGCGAGCTACGAGAAGAGGCGCCCGATGCCGTCACCGATGATCCGAGCGGCGTAATCCGCCATGAAGGCGGAGATGGGCCCGTCTGCAACTTCGACGAGCAAGTAGCGCAATGCCCGTAACTGGATCTCTACTCCGGTCTGGTCGACCGTTGTGGTGGCGGCCTGTTCGGCGAGTGCAACACGTCCGAGGAGGTCAGCTTCCTCCGAGCTGGTCATCCCGAGCAGGCCGGTCGCGTCCCGGAGCGCCCGGCAGAGGCTCAGCACATCCTCGGCCGTTCCGGCGATGGAGTTGTCCGCCATCTGCTCAGCAAACCGGACGTCGGCATGTCACGCAAGCGGGTCCGCAAGCCCTCCGGGGAGAACTGCCGACTGAAGCGAGGCCGACCCTGTGGCGCCTTGGTGATCAGGGACGGGTGGTTGGTCGCCACCAGCTGGCCTATTCTCAAAGGCGCGCAAGGTCACCTTGCGCATGTTGTCTAGGGGTCGAGCCTCTAGGCCGAGTGATTGGCGACGCATGCCCAGATATGTGCACGTACCCACTGATGCCACGGCGCATCTGATCCGGCAGGCCTATGACGCGGGGGGCCCCTACCAGTGGGCTCGTGAGGGCTGGCGTAACTCCGACGAAAGCGGTGCTACCCGCATCGTCTTCGACGTCGAGCGGCAAGCGGCGGAGCGCCTCGGAGTTCTCCGACGGGTTATCGTCGACGACGGTGCCGGCATGGAGCCTGACGACATGAGGGACTTCCTCACCACCTTCGGCGGCGGCGGCAAGCCCATTGGGGTCGACAGTAACTTCGGCCAGGGCTTCAAGTCGTCGGTGCTTCCCTGGAACCCTTACGGCGTCGTCGTCATCAGCTATACAGCGAACACCCCCGAAGGCTCGATGCTCTGGATCGAACGTGACGCCGAGGGCAACTATCGCCTCCGCGAGTGGGACATCGAGGACGAGTATGGTGATATCGGCCGCGCCGACGTTATCGCCCCCGGCGAGGATGCCGAGCATGGCTGCGACTGGTCTCGAGTCCGACCGGATTGGGTCAAGACCGGGACGATCATGGTGTTGCTCGGTGACGGGCCTCGTGCTGACACAGCCGAGGGCGACCCTGATCCGACACGAGCGGAGACCGCCAAGGGTCTCCTTCGGTACCTCAACAGCCGGCTACTCGACGTGCCGGTGCGCGACGGCAAGGCCCTGGACACGACAGTGGTCGTACTGGAAAGGCTCAGGGAGCGCACACAGAATCGCCGCTCATCAAAAGACATCACGGTCAAGCTGCCGGATGACGACGTCCTTGTGGTCCACCAACGCAAGGTTTACGGCACCCGATACTTCGTTCCAAAGGAGGCGATAACAGGCCCTGCGATCAAGGTCGACGATCACGGTACCGAGGTTCAGTGGTTCTACGTGCCCGAGCCCCACCAGCCGGTCGGGGGTAGTCCGGACTACATCGGCCAGAAGCCGGTGGTCGTGGTCAACTACCAGGGCGAGGCATACCACGCCGACTCGAGCGTCCATCGATACCGGCAATTCGGCGTGACTGATGAGATCCGAGGCCGCACCTGGCTCGTAGTACGACCGCCTGTGTACAGCGACCAACGGCCCACCAAGTGGGGCGTGCTGACGCAGGCCTCGCGCAACATGCTCATCGCGAAGGGCGGCTCCGAGCTGCCCTGGGAGGCCTGGGGCGACAGCTTCTACAACAGCTTCCCAAAGGGGTTGGCCGACGCCCGTGACCAGGCTCGGGCGAAGACGACGATTAGCACCGACCCGCACATGGCAAAGAACCTGTCGCGCATCCTCGATCGGCTCAACCCCCGGTTCAAGGCCTCCAGACTCGTGTCCTCGGCGCTGGGCAAGATTGTTGGCTTCCCTGCGGGCGGCAAGGCCGGGGCGCCGGCCACGCGTTTAGCCAGGGTGCCGGCTAAGGCCTCGAGCAGCGGGGGTGTCGGCGGCACCGCCGGCAGTCAGGATCTCGTCACGGAGTCCCCCGGCGGTCCGGTCAGTGCGAAGGAGGCGCAGCTGCGCGGCGGTTACCCCACCTTCATCTGGAAGGAGTTCGCCAAGGAGCACCAGAAGTACCTCGCGGACTATAACCCGAAGGACAACGGGACCGACGGCGACGGCAACGTCTATCAGGGCGCGGTCTACCTCAACGTTCGACACCCCGTCTTCGTTCAGGAGATGACCTATTGGTCCGACTCAGTCTGGCCGAAAGCGGACCCTAAGGAAGTCTCCAAACTGGTGAGGAGCGTCTACGGGCAGGAGGCCGTCGCCCATGTGGTGCACGCGCAGCGCCTTAACGGCTCCGTCGTCGGCCGGGAGGCAGACGGCACGGTTGACCGACTCGGTCCCGAAGACGTCAAGGAACTCGTCGGCCGAGCTGCGCTCTCTGCGGCCTTGCTGGGGCTCGTCAACGTCGAGCAGAGGCTCCTGACCCAGGGTGGTGGACTCTTCGGCAGCCGCGCCAACGCCTCCTAGTCGGCGCTCGTACATCAAAGCTCCCCGCAGCCGGCCGGGCGGCGGGGAGCTTTGCTGCCGACCGCAGCGGTAGTTCCAGGCGCCATCCTCCGTAGGTTCGAACTCACGCATCGCCCGCTGGTGGTGCTAACGGCGTGGCGTGGAACGGCTGGTCGCCCAGCCTTGGGCGGAGAGCGCGGCGGTCTCAGAGAAGAGGTGGCCTGCGGCTGCGGACCCGAAACATCACTTAGAGTGACAGAGCTGGCGAGGTCCGACACTCTCAGTACCGCCGACCGATCGTCTCCAGGGCGTCGGCTGTCGACCGGCCAGCGCTGACGTCGTGTTGAGCCTGTGCGTAGACGAGTCGTCGTCACATCTGAGGACGTCCGGGCAACTGCCTCGGCAAGAGGTCTACAGAGCGCCATCGCCTCGGCCCGACCGGGTCTTCGGGGTTATTCTGTAGGTTCAGCTGGCGGGTCTCTGTACGTGGGCGCAGGGAGCCGGCTATCGTTTACTCATGCCTAGCCCGTACCGTGTTGTTGATCTTTTCGCCGGGTGCGGCGGCATTACTGAGGGTTTCCGCCTCACTGAACGCTATGTGAACGTCGCCGCTGTCGAGCTCGAGGTTGACGCCGCATCGACGTACGCCGAGAACTTCGGTGAGGACCACATCTATCAAGGCAGTATTGTGGACTGGTTGAGGGACGGGGAGGCTGTGCCCGAGGCGGACGTCGTCGTCGGCGGGCCGCCATGCCAGGGCTTCTCGAACTTGGGCGCCAAACTTGAGGACGATCCGCGTAACGAACTGTGGCGCGAGTACGTGCGGGTGCTGGCTCTGATCCGCCCGAAGGCGTTTCTGATCGAGAACGTGCCTCGATTTCTGCAGAGCCGGCAGTTCGCCGACCTAGAGGCCCTGACCGAAGAGGGAGGATCGCTGGCCGATTACGTCCTGGAGAAGGACGTTCTCGTCGCGGCCGACTTCGGCTCAGCTCAGATCAGGCGTCGTGCAATCGTCATCGGTACACGCCGCGACCTTCTCAAGCCGATCGAAATCCCGACTGGGTCGGTAGCCGCCGAGAACAGGAAGACCGTCCGCCAGGCCCTTCGCCACGTACGCAGACACGTGCCCGAAGACCGCTGGGACCTGCCGAAGAGGACAGTCCGGCACTTCGAAACCACTCTTCCCGGGCCTTTCAAGGGCCGAGACCTGCACGTCACGCGCTTCTACGAGGATCGTTCACTGGAGCGCTTCGGGTGGATCCCCTCCGGTGGCAACCGCTTCGATCTGCCGGACCGCCTGAAGGCGCCGTGCTGGATCAAGCACACGTCTGGATCTGGCGACGTCATGGGGAGGCTGTGGTGGGACCGGCCTTCGGTGACCATCCGCACCGAGTTCCACAAGCCTGAAAAGGGCCGCTACCTTCATCCCACCGAGGACCGCGCCATCACCCACCTCGAGGCGGCGCGACTGCAGGGTTTCAGGCCGGACTTCAAGTGGTGCGGAACGAAAGACCAGATCGCTCGGCAGATCGGCAACGCCGTGCCCGTCGAGCTCGCCGAGGCGCTGGGTAGGCATATCGCCGAGGCACTCGACGACCGCGCCTGACCGTCACGTATCGTCGCAGCGCTCGGATAAGGTTACCGATTGTGGACGAGGCACTCTTCGAGATGTTCCTGGACGTGACGTATCGGCGCAGCCGTGACGTCGCCGTCGAGACCTTCCGCAAGCTCCATCCTGATGTGGTGGACGAAGTGGTCGCCGAATTCGACCGGAGAACCGCCAAGGTCAAGAACGGGTATCCGCCGAAGATCCTCGCCGCACCAGGCAAACGCGGCGCCGGCTGGTACGCCGGCCCACAGCCGAACGACGTCTTCTGGCCGCCGTTCAAGAGGTTTCTGCTCGACGAGAAGCAGTGGCCGGAAGACCGGGTCGACGTACTCGACGAGATCTCATCGAAGATCATCGGCTTCGCCGACGACCCCGCCGAGTTGAAGTTCCAGACCAAAGGCCTCGTGGTCGGCCACGTCCAGAGCGGGAAGACCACCAACTTCACCGCCGTGGTCGGCAAGGCCGCCGATGTCACCTACCGGGTCGTGATCATCCTCTCCGGCATCCACAACGGGCTGCGGATGCAGACTCAGCAGCGACTCAAGGAGCAGCTGTTCGACCTGAACGCGGGCGGCTGGATCGAAATGACCGACGTCGAGCGCGATTTCCGGCGACCGACCCAGAGCGCGGTGTCACTGCTGCAGCCCGAAGGTCAGAAGGTGGCCGTATTCGTGGTCAAGAAGTGGCATACCGTCCTCGCGAAGCTGATCCTGTGGTTGAAAACGGCCCGTCCGATGCTGGCCAACATCCCTGCCCTGATCATCGACGACGAGGCCGACCAGGCCAGCGTCGATACAAAGCAGATCAACCCCAAGATCCGCGAGCTCCTCGCTTTGTTCCCCCGGGCCACCTATCTGGGCTATACGGCGACGCCGTTCGCTAACGTGCTCATCGATCCGAACGTCGACGACCTCTACCCGGAGTCGTTCATCGTCAGCCTGCCGAAGCCGGACGGCTACTTCGGAGCGGAGACGATCTTCGGACGTGACGCCGTTGAAGGAGAGGCGCGGGGGGCGGACCTCGACGGCAACGACATGGTCCGCATCATCGACGATGACGAGGTGCCGTCGTTGCGGCCGGCCAGTAGGGCCGCGACCGCCGGGTTCAGCCCTGATCTGACCGACTCGCTCCGCGAAGCCGTTCAGTACTTCTGGCTGGCCACCGCGGTTCGTCGTTCCCGCGGCGATGCGGGCCATTCCACCATGCTGGTGCACACGAGCATGACGACCGCGGTCCACGAGGCGTTCCGTCCGGTGCTCGAAGCCTTCAAGAGACGTGTACTGGACGGGCTTGCCGCACAGGATCCAGCGGTGCTCGAGTCTCTGCGGGCGCAGTGGCGAGACGAAGCCGGCCGCGTGTCGTTGGGCGGCCACCCGCCGGTCGACTTCGAGGTGTTGAACCCGTTACTGCGACAGGTCGTGCAGGACACCACGGTCCTGCTCGACAACTGCCGCAGCAAGGACCGGTTGGACTACACGGGCGCCCCCGTAACGGCGATCGCCGTCGGCGGGAACACCCTCTCCCGAGGCCTGACGCTCGAAGGGCTGGTCACGAGCTTCTTCGTGCGATCCGCGTCGACCTACGACACGCTGCTTCAAATGGGCCGTTGGTTCGGCTTCCGCCCCGGTTACGAGGACCTCCCCCGAATCTGGATGACTGAGCGGCTGCGATCGTGGTTCCGGCACCTGGCCGCCGTGGAACACGAGATTCGACTGGACATCGAACGCTACGAAGAGCAGGACCTCAGCCCCCGCGACGTCGGCGTGCGGATCCGCACCCACCCGGTCCTCAACGTGACGGCGAAGATGGGTGCCCATCGGATCGCCTACGCCTCTTACGGAGGGCGCCGTGTCCAGACCAGGTACTTTCCTGAGGACGATGCATCCTGGCTTGAGAAGAACCTGGTCGCGGGACGATCCCTCGTCGAGGCGGCTGTCACCGACGGCGTCCTGCCGGAAAGAACCGAAGGCACCCTGCTGCTACGCGAGGTCGACGTCGCGCACATCGTCGCGTTCCTGGCCGGGTATCAAGTCCATGAGGACTCAGCGGACCTCAGAACCGACCTGATCACCAAGTACATCCGCAAGGAGAACAAGCAGAGCGACTCATCGCTACTGACCTGGAGCGTCGCAGTGGTCGGGTCTCCGTCGGAGAAGGTAGACGAGGATCACAGGATCACCTTCGCCGACGGGTTCACCGTCGGAACGGTCAACCGATCGAAGCTCAAGGAAAGCGGCGGCGCGAAGGCCGACATCAAGACCCTGATGAGCAAGGAGCACCGGGTCATCGACCTCGACATCGCACCGGCAGCCGCCCGGCGCATGCCAGAGGCCGACCTGATCGACAGCCGCGATCGGGATCCGGGTCATCGTCGACAAGGGCTGTTGCTGCTATACCCGATCGCCAAGGACTCCCCGCCGGACCCGGGCAACGAACTCACCCGTGCGCCGCTGCAGGCCGCCGCTCACGTGCTCGGCATGGCACTGGTCTTCCCCGGCACCGCCGACGACTGGGTCCCGAACGTCAGCTATATCCAGGTCGACCTGCGAGACCAGGCCATCGACGCCGCCGACATGGAGGAGGAGCGCGCCGCACTGTCCGAGGACGACTCGTGACGGACGGCCTGCCGTCGACTGTGCGTACCGGCTGGCTTCTCGCGGCCGCACGGCGGGCCGAGGGTGCGGTGGCGACCCTCGACCTGCCGGTGTCCACCTACTCAGGCCCGGCTGCGCTCGGCCTCGACGGCCGCGGCGATCACCACTTGCTCCTGCCGGTCGACGACGACCACGCCGTCGTCGAGGACGGCAGGTCGGCACATGTGCGCGTCGACACCCGTCCGCTGGTAGTCGACGGTCACCGCCGCCGCTTCGTCGACGTCGTCTGTCACCGTCCCGACCTCTTCGACGTCTTCGACGAGATGGTCGTGGCGCTCCTGCAAGGCGTTGACGAAACGCCAGCCGGGGTGGGCGAGGTCGTCGAACGGGTACTCCAGCAGTGGCGGGAGCTGCTGCGCCCCAGCGCTGGCGTCCTCGGCGAGCGTGAGCTGCGAGGGCTGATCGGGGAGCTCATCGTCCTGGAACTACTCGCCGACGCAGGCCTCGTAGGCGCCGTCGAACGGGTCTGGACCGGCCCCGACAGAGCAGCGCACGATTTCACCCTGGGCCGGCGCAGAAGGGTCGAGGTCAAGACCGTCGGCGTACGCGGCTCCACCGTGACGATCCACGGTCTCGACCAGCTGCACCCGAGCCGCGACCACGACCTCGTCCTGACCCTGGTACGACTCGAGGCGACGGCGGACGGCCGTTCGCTGCCGGACGTCGTCGAGGCGCTGCAGACCTCCATCGGCGACAGGGTGGGTCTGCGCCGGCAACTCGCGAAGGCCGGGTACGCCGAGACGGACGCCGATCGTTACCGCGGCCGCAGATACGTCCAGTCGAACCTATACGCCTGGACCGTGGGAGGCGATTTCCCCCGTTTGGACGTCGACTCGTTCAAAACCGTCGTCCCGGACGAGGTGGTCGGCGTCGAGTACGAGCTCGACCTCGCTGGCCTGACGCCGTACGCGGTGACCGATCGCGGCGCCGGACAGCTGATCTGTACGGGATCGGTGCAGTGACGACACGCTGGTGGTCACAGCGGTTCCCGCCCGAGGGGTCGGCGGCCTCCGAAGGTATCCGCAGGCAACTCGGCACGCCGCGTCTCGATCCGCTCGCCGTCCTGGTGCGTGAGGCTGCCCAGAACAGCGCCGACGCACGTAGCGGAGAGCAGCCGGTCGACTTCAGCGTCTCCCTGCGGCGTCTCGGCTCCGACGCCCGACGGCGCTGGAGTGACCTACTTCTACCCGAACCCGACGGCGACGGCTCCGTGGGTCTGGCCGCGTGTCTGGCCGACGAGTCGTCGGTCATGTTGACCGTCTCCGACCGCAACACGACCGGGCTGGGCGGCCCGTTGCGCGCGGACGAGGTCGGCGACGATCCGGACTTCGTCAACCTCGTCCGGAACATCGGTGAACCCCGCGACAAGGAGTTCGGCGGGGGAACCTACGGATTCGGCAAGGGCATCCTGTTCACCACCAGCTCGGTGGGCGTCGTCGTCGTCCGCTCCCGCTGCCTATGGCAGGGCAAAGTCCAGAGCCGTCTCATCGGCGTCGCGCTGGGCCACAGCTTCCAGACCGCGGGCGTGCCGTTCACCGGACGTCACTGGTGGGGGACCCCAGGCAGCGACGGCGTCATCGACCCCCTTCTCGACGACGAAGCTGACCAGGCAGCCCATGACCTGGGCTTCCCTCCCTTCGAAGGACCGGAGGTCCTCGGCACCGACGTCGTCATCCTCGGTGCCGACCTCGGCCGGCGACTTGACGAGGCAGACGACGAACAACCTCGCGACGTCGACACCGCAGCCGACTACATCGCCTCGGCGATGCTGTGGAACCTTTGGCCGCTGTTGTCCGCCACCGACGGCGGTCACCCGGCCATGACGTGCCGTGTCGTCACCGACAACAGAACCGTGGAGATTCCCGACCCCGTCGCGGTGCCCCGGCTATGGCCCTTTGTCGCCGCACTGCGGGCCATCGACGCCGGCGACGCCAAAGACATCGTGCGGCGTCAGCCGACACAGCTCACCACAGGCTCCTTCTTCGCCGTGACCAGTGTGTCTACGAGCAGACGCGACTGGCGTGACGCTGCAGCACCCTTCACCGGCCCGGCCCGGCACTGCGCGCTCATGAGGCAGGCCGGTCTCGTCGTCACCTACCTCGAAGGTCCCGCACTGCCCGCTGACGACCAGCAGTACGGCGCCGTGTTCCGCAGCAGCCGTGACGCCGACGAGTCGTTCGCCTCCGCCGAACCACCCACCCACGACGCATGGGTGACCCACGGACTGGCCGAACTCGACCACCGCACCGTCGAGACGGCCGTCCGAGGCATCCGCGCACGGCTCGCCGACATCGCCGCCGTCGCATCCCAAGGAACCAGCACGATCGCCACGCAGCCCCCGCTCGGGCACCTCGCGCAGCGCCTAGGCCACCTCGTCGCCCCTACCGCGGTATCTCAGCCCGACGGCGGACGGCCGGGAGCGAACCCTTCCGGTGGACGCGGGGCAGGTCGCGGCCGTCGACCCGCGGCCGCTTACACCCAGCCGCCTCTGTTGACCATCGTCGACGGCGAACCGCTCATCGTCACCACAGTCGAGGTCACCGACAGCGACGAAACGCTGTGGCTGACGGCCGAAGCCGTCGTATCCCTCGACGTCGGCAACGAAGCGGAACCGCCGACCGGCGCCGCCAGCCCACAGATCATCGAAATGCGATCCGACGACGTCCGTATCCCCGGAGAGCGCGTCCGCCTCCGTCCGTCGGATCCCCGGCGGTGGACGATTCTCGTCAGGCCCGTGGCTGACGCCGCAACGCAAGTCTCGGTCCGCGTCGACCGCGTCGGAGACGGAGCCGGCGCGTGACAGCATCCGTCTATCCCTACCTGCGGCCGAAGGCCGAGTGCCTGACCATGGGCGCTTGGCAGTCACTCGACCCCGACGGTGCACCGACAGCGCTTCCCCCCACGGTCTTCGCCTGGGACTACCAGACCGACCTGCACCTGAGTAGAGAAGTCCGCATAGACACCGTCGCCCTGCGCCGGCAGTCCGGCCTGCCCGAAGATGCCGCACTGGTGTGCGTGTGCGAGTGGACCGCATCCAACTCGTTGCTCTCCGGCATCCTCGACTACGTCGAGATCCTCTCCTCGGCGGCTCACACCCTGCAGGGTCGTATCACAGGCACCGACCTGGGCGGCTCGCTGACACTACGCACCGCCGTCGTCGTTGCGGCGGACACGACCGACCCGCGACCCTTCGTCGCCGCCCGCGCCGGCGAGGTACTGCTCGACGAGGTCGTCACCATTAACCTCGACGGCGACGACGCGATGTTCCCCGTCAGCGTCTGCGACTTCACTGCAGCGGGCGTCGACCCGCACGCCCGCTGGTACCTGCAGACTCCGGCCGACCCGTACACCGCCGCCCTGGGCGGCCTACGGCTCTACCTGAACGCCGACGATAGAGAACTCGTCAACGCCGCGGTCCGTGTGGCCACTCCCACCGCGGCGCAACAACGACTCATCGACGACATGCGCCACGATGTGACGCGACAGCTCGTCGACCTGGTTCTTTTGCGACCGGACTGGCTCGAGGCTCTCCCCTCCTGCACTGTCGAACCCGAAAGCTTCGGCGCCAGCCTCGCGATCGTGCTGGAAACCCTGTTCCCCGGAGAACCCCACCAGACACTCGCCGCACAACGCGTCGAGCGCCCCGGAGACTTCGCCGCTCGACTCCAGGGCGCACTTCGCCGTGCCACGGCCGACGGTGCGCTATGACCCTTCTGCTCTATCCCAGACTGACACCCTTGGCTGCACGGGCCGGGTTGACGGAACAGACCGGCAAGACCCTCGACGCCTTACGGCGCGGTGCTGGACCACGGCATCCCGACATGTACTACGCAGCGACCGGCGGCGAGCCCGCCAGCGTCGAGCACCTCACCCGACTCGCCGACAAGCTGAGAGACTCGGTGACCCATCACGGCTATCCCCACCCTGGAACCGAAGCCTCGCGCATCGCCGCAGACCGCGCGTTGGCGGCCGCGATGATCGACAACATGTGCCTCCGTCCCGCAGAAGCCGCCGCGAAGGACCTGTGGACGTTCCTCGCCGTCCAACTCGTGCCCGACGTCGTCGCCTGGCGATGGCAGAGTCCCACCAGTGAGCAGCGATGGATCTGCTCCGACATCACCCGCCACGCCCTCGGCCGGCTCTGGTGGCAGGCGTACACCCTCGGCGTCGTGACGGCCGACGGCAGCACGGACATCGCCCTGTTGCAGCGGCTCAGCGAATCCGACCTCAACCAGATCTTCGAACGGCGCACTATCGGCGGGCGCCCCGCGCTCGCCCGCGCAATCGTCCGTGCCGTCACCGAACCCGACCTCGCACCGCCGCACATCGCACGGCGTCGCGTCATCCGCGACGTCACCAAACGCGTCCGGCGTCTGCTGCCCTTCACCCTCTTCCTCACGCTGGACGACGAACGCCTTCAGGCCAGGGTCGATGACCTGGTGCGGGAGTCCGTCAAAGCGCTCGAACAGACGTCCAGGACGAAACAGCAATGAGCAACGGGTCAAGCTCCTCCTGGGCGTCGAGCCCCGGCAATCGGGCCAGCATGCAGGCCAACAAGTCCCGCGACACCAGACCGGAACTCGCCCTCCGAAGCGCGGTCCACGCCCTCGGCATGCGCTACCGGGTCGGTATTCGACCGGTAGCGAGCCTGCGCCGCACCGCCGACCTCGTCTTCACCAAAGCGCGCGTAGCCGTGTTCCTCGACGGATGCTTCTGGCACGGCTGCCCGCAGCACCACAGTGTCGCGAAGACCAACGCGACGTTCTGGGCCGACAAGGTCCGTCGAAACCGCGAACGAGACGCCGAAACGGACCGACTCCTCGCCGAACACGGCTGGACCGTAGTGCGAATCTGGGAGCATGACGACTCCAGCGCGGCAGCCGTGAAAATCCAGAGCCTGCTGACCGGGCGCCCCGCGCGGCCAAAGCGCAGCCGCACGCATTCCGATCAACCGCAAACCGTCAAGACTGAGTAAAGACGCCGGGGATCCCATAGGCCCTCTACGCCGAAGGTCAGCGCTCCACGCAGTCTCACTAAAACATCACCACCGCGATCCCCGGAGGATTCCACGGAGTCCGTGCCCACCGACGGCAGCCGCATGACGGGGCACCGCGCGCCGTTGGCTTGTGTTTAGTCGACTTGTGTTTAGTCGAACAGTGCCTGCTGCCCGTCGACTTCGATGCGGTCCTCCACGCGTTGTTCATCCTCCGAGGACGGCCCCCAGCAGAGCGGTGGGGGCGGATCGTGTTCAGCCTCGGCCAGAATCACCGCGGCCAAGTCCATCATCTCGGTGATCGACTGCGCATGGATGGTCAGGAACTCCGGCCGATTGTGATCGAGGTCGAATCCGCAGGAACTGCGTTGGACCAGCGGCTGTAACCATCCCGCGTGCGCCCGGTCGATGGCCGCCACGACAACCGGCCGCTCCGCCCAGGAGTGCTCGGCATGGCTGCGGCAACTGGCGGCCGGTACGCATCCGGTCGCCGCCAACGCGTACGTCAGCCCGGCGACCCCAAGTTCAAGGCCGCACAGGCTGACCGAGGCGACGTCGCCATGTTCGGCAAGCGCAGCCATGTCCGTTCATCGTCGGGATCCTCGGACGGGAAATCCGGGTTGTGCGCCTCGATCACTCGGGCGAAATACTCGAACGTCGCGACATCAGTTGATACGGCGTTCACCGCCGCCGCAGCGGCCCGCTCGTCGGCTACCACTCGGGCGGCTTCTGACAGTGGCTCGTCGTAGATCGCCCATACACCTCGGAAGAACCCGATGCCCTCATCACCGATCTCGTCCTCTGCCGGCATCCAGAACGGGGCATCCCGCGGCAAAGCCGGATCAAGCTCGATCTCCGCACGGGGGATCAACCGTGTCTCCTCCCGGAAGGCCCTCAGAGCAGTCAATCACTCCGAGCTACGGATCAGACGGCTAGGGGTTCGAGTCGTTCAGGCGCACCTATTCTACGGGGTCCTGAGATGTGGACTAGCGGTTCAGGCCATTCTTGCTGTCCGGCCTATCGGACAATGGGTATCGCGTGAGTGCGACGCGCAGGTGTCACCGCCGAGACGTTTTCTCGCTGGGTGCCGCTTTGTGACCTGCGGCGTTATCGGTGGGTCCTGCTCGGCCGCCGGCCAGCGGCGGTGGTCTTGGGTCCGCGCAGGCCGTCGAGGTGTTCTCCATCCTCCCGGCCAGTCTGCCGCCCCGACGCTCAGCAGATCTTGCCCATGAGCCCGTTGCCGCACCATCGCGGGAATCTGGCAGCGCGGTCTAAGGGGAGACCCCCTGCCAACTATCGGCCGGGCCGTGGCTAGCTGATCAGGACCTGGGAGGAGGATGGGAACATCAAGTGTCACCCTCGTCGACCGGGTAGTCCCGATCTTGGTTTCCCAGACCTGCGTCTCTGACGTCGGGTCCTCTGTAGGCGCCAGCACCAGCACCTTGCGAGTTCGGGCGATCTCGCTAGCCTTTCTCCCGAAGCTCGAGTCGTCCACGTCACCTTCCAGGACTGCTCGATAATGCTCGTAGAAGGACTTGGCCCGGGCATGGATCTCCACCCAGGTAAGCAGCTCGATGTCGTCACGTTCCTGCCTGCCCTTCCGCGCCGTGCCCGACAACGTGTATCCACTCGCGGTGATGACGGCCATCGAGACCGCGCCCTTCTCCGCCTGACGCAGTTTCTCCGCATAACGGTCTATTTGATGGAGATCGTCGATGGACACCGGATGGCCCGAGCGCTTGATCGTGCGGCGCACCGGAGCGGGCAGACCGGCGAAGGCCGAGGCGGCCAGCCCCGACGTGTGCGCCTCCGGCCCGTGCATCGAGGCCCTGGCGCCAACACCGGGCGTGGCCCGATCCCGGGCCAGCAAACGCTGTTCCCGGTCTACGAATACCACCCGTTCATCACCGACCGCGATGGCGACTTACTCGAACTGGAAGCCGAGTACCGCCGCCACGCCAAGGTCCAACTGGTCATCCGCGACCTCAATCACGGCATGGTCTTGTCCCACCTGCCGACCAAGAGTGTTTCGCCCCGGGTTTGATGGAGACATCGAAGCCTGGGAGAAGATTTAGCTATGCCGGCACCGAAGAAGTACCCCGATGAGTTGCGTGAGCGGGCGACCCGGTTGGCGGTCGAGGCCCGCCGGGACCCGGCGTCCGCGGTCGGGGCGATCCGGCGGATCGCCGATCAACTCGGGATTCATCCCGAGGCGTTGCGCGGCTGGGTGAAGAAGGCCGAGATCGATGCCGGGGACCGGCCGGGCACCACCAGCAGCGACGCGGAACGCCTCGCCGCGCTCGAACGCGAGAACCGTGAGCTGCGGCGGGCGAACCAGATCCTGAAGTCCGCAGCTTCTTTCTTCGCGGCGGAGCTGGACCGTCCGTCGCGATGAAGGTCGCCTTCGTCGACTCGGTGAAGGCCGAACACGGTGTCCAGCCGGTCCTGCAGGCGCTCGAAAGCACGCCGGCGCAGATCGCACCGTCGACCTACTACGCCGCGAAAACCCGCCCCGCCTCGGCCAGGACAGTGCGTGACGCCGAGCTGACCGTCACGATCGAGCAGATCCACGAAGACAACTACAGCGTCTACGGAGCCCGCAAGATCTGGCACGAGCTGCACCGCCAAGGCGTGCCGGTGGCCCGGTGCACCGTCGAACGGCTGATGCAAGCGGCCGGGC
>NZ_JBFBAD010000045.1:0-81540 GCF_040682075.1 Actinoplanes sp. NPDC051411
TCGCCGACCACCACCGTGCTCACAATCACCACCCCCGGGGTTGCGGACCGCGCCGTGGCGTGCCGCGTTGGCGCGCGGGCGGCGTCCGCCGTCCGGCGCGCCTTCCCCGTAGCGTTGGAGAGCTCGAATGACTGCTCCCGCCATTGATCCCGCGGCGCCGGGTCCGGCCGCGACAGCGGCCGGCCGGTCGCCGACCGGTCCCGAGCCGGCGGCGTGCCTGATGGAGCTGGGCCTCGGCGCGTCCGTCGGCGACGGATCGGTGCCGGCCGGACGGAATTCCAACTGGGCCGGGCATACGTCGCTGGGGCGGCGGGTGTTCGTGAAGCAGCTTCGCGGCGATGCCGGCGACGCGCGGCGGCGGTTGCGCCGGACGATGGCATTCGAGGAGGCGATGTGCGCCGCCGGCCTGCCGTCACCCCGTCCGCTCGGCGCCTGCGAGGAGCACCTGTTGCTGGTGAGCGAACTGATCGAAGACGCGACGTCCGGCGCCGAGCTGGCGGATGCCGACGAGTTCGACCCGGAGTTGGCGGGCATGGCCGGCGAGATGGTCGCGCGCCTGCACTCCTCGTCACCGGTAACCGCCTCGGACGTCTCCCGCCCACCGCTGCCCGATCTTGATCTGTTGCGCGTGCTTCCCCTCGCCACCTACCTGAAGTCCAGTAACGCGGAGTTGGCGTTCTGGCGGCTGGTCCAATCGGATCCGGCGATCGCCGGCTCGGTGGCCGGGCTGCTCGACGACTCCGACCGGGCACCGCACGTGCCGGCCCATTGCGACCTGCGTCTCGATCAGTTCCTGCGATCCGGCGGCCGGCTGCTGCTGACCGACGGCGAGGAGTTCCGGCTGGCGGACCCGGCCCGCGATGTCGGCAGCTTCGCCGGCGAGTGGTTGTTCCGGTCGGTCGCCGGACTGGTGGGAGACCTGGACGACACCACAGCGGACGACCCAGATGCCCAGATCATCCGTACGGCGGCGCGGCGGTTGGCCGAGCGCCGGCCGATCGTGGCGAGCTTCTGGAACGCGTACCTCGGCGTACGCCGCCCCGACCCCGGCCTCGCCGCCCGGGCCACCGCCTTCGCCGGCTGGCATCTGTTCGACCGGGCCGCGGCCGGAGCCGCCCGCAGCCCGAGGCTGGCGCCCCCGTTACGCGCCGCGATGGGAGTGGGTCGCCAGGCCCTCGCCGCCCCGGAGCGCTTCGCCGCGACGATCGGCCTGGCATGAGTGCACCGGCGGCGACACCCATCGCGGCACTGGTGGAGGCCCTCGCCGACGTCTGGGTCGCCCCGGACGGGCGGCAGGCCGGGCTCGGCGGTACGCAGTTGGAGGCGCCGTCGGCCCGGCGGATGGCCGAGCGGTTGGGACAGGAGCTGTACCAGCGGTTGCATGCCGGGAGCGTCGATGGCGATCATGGCCGGCGAGATTCCACCCTGGAAGCGGCGCTGGCCGAGGCCACCCCGCACCGCACCTCGCCGATCGCCCGGACGCGGCCGGTGGACGGCGCCGGGGAAGGTGTGGTGCTGATAGACGGTCTTCGGGTGCGCGTTCCGCCGGCAATGCTCACCGGCCCGGAAATGCTCCTGCCGGCGGCCCGTCCGGCTCTCTCGCCCGGCCACTACCTGGTCGACGGGCCGACCGGGCGCATGCACGGCGGCCCGATCCTGCGCGTCTACGTACACCTGCGCGATCCGGCCGATGCCCCGGCCCGCTGGCATGACGTTCTTACCGCGCTGAACGATGCCGGCGTCACGTACCGGGCCAAGATCGTCTCGAAGGCGGGCGGTTATCCGCGCCGCGACGCCATGGTCGTGTACCTCGGACCCGGGCACTGGCAGGCCGCCGGTCTGATCCGGGACACCGTCGACGGACGGCCCGCGGTGGGACCGGAGTGTTCCCTGTTCGCTCATCGGCTCGCCCCCGGCGTCGCCGCGGCCTGGGATCCCGATGACCCGCGGCCCGGCCGTCGAGGCATGAGCTTCGGCGAACACCGAGCCCGCGCGACCGCCGAAGCCCTCCTGAGCGATGCTGATCTTGCGGCCGGCCTGGCCGAGTGCTTCACGGCGGCCTCGATCGACGCGGCGAGGCCGGCCCGCAACCACGACTCTCCGTCCCTGCCCGACCTGGGCCTCTGAAGAAATCACCGACGGCGAAAGCTGCGCGCCCTCTCCGGCCCGCTCGAAGCCGACGGCTCCGGGGAGAATCACAGTGGACGGTATGATCCGGCCGGCCACGGTAACCGGGCCTCGGACGGAAGGCGGACCAATGAGCGATTCCGACGTTGACCTGCGAGCTCGGCTCAATGCGGAGCAGCCGCACAGCGCCCGCATCTGGAACTACTGGCTCGGTGGGAAGGACAACTTCGCCGCCGACCGTACCGTCGGCGACCAGGTCAAGCAGGTCTATCCCGAGGTTGTGCAGGTCGCGCGGGCCTCGCGGGAGTTCCTCGGCCGGGTCGTACGGTTCCTCGCCGGTGAGGCCGGCATCAGGCAGTTCCTCGACCTCGGCACCGGCCTGCCCACCGCCGGGAACACCCACGAGGTCGCCCAGGCCGTCGCGCCGGACGCCAAAGTGGTGTACGTCGACAACGACCCGCTCGTCCTGGTCCACGCCCGCGCCCTGCTGGTCGGTCCGGGTGTCACCGACTACATCGACGGCGATGTGCACGGCCCCGCCAGCATCCTCGAGGCCGCGGCGAACACCCTGGACTTCACCCGTCCGGTGGCGCTGATGATGCTCGGCATCCTGGGCAACGTCGCCGACACCGACGTTCCCGGCCCGGCCGAGATCGTCGCGCGGTTCCTCGCCGCCGTGCCGTCCGGCAGCTACCTGGTCGTCAACGACAGCGTCGTGACCGCCGAGACCGCCGAGGCCGTTCGCACCGCCCGCACCAGCGGGGCGGACTACCACCTGCGCACGGTCGAGGAGATGAGCGGCTTCTTCACCGGCCTCGATCTGGTCGAGCCGGGCGTCGTGTCGACCCCGCTCTGGCGGCCCGAGCCGGACGCCACTCCCCAGGCGCTCAACGTCTACTGCGGCGTCGCCCGTAAACCGTGAGGCCTGATCTCCCCGCGTCAGGCCGCGGCCTCCCCGGCCAGGCGGACCGGGCCGGGGAACGGGATGTCGCGCACCAGGTCGAAGGTCTTCTCCCCGGTGGTCACCGTCTGGCCGGCGATTGCCAGGGCGCCCTTGATCACGCAGTCGCCGGCCCGGATGCCGGTGACGCAGCCGTCGCGGACGTGGACGAGGACTCCTCGCAGGGTCAGGCCCAGTTTGAGCTGGACGATGACCGTCGCGACCCGCTTGTTGCCCAGGTACACCTCGACCTTCGGCTCGTAGCCGACCGAGACCTCGTGGGTGACCAGCCCGATCAGCCGGACCGCGTCCGGGTCGGCGGCGGTCTCCTCGGCCGCCTGGACCAGCGCCGCGTACTTCGACCAGGACCGTTCGAAGATCGTGCCGACGCTCATCTCGAGGATCTCGCCGGCGACGCTGCCGACCTCGTCGACGACGGCGTCCGTGGTCAGGCCGGCGGTCCGGCCCAGGCGGTCGCGGATCTCGCCGGCCGAGCCGGTCGAGCGGAGCGTCTCGGTCAGCGCGCGGGCCGCGCCGTCCGGGCGGTCGAAGAAGACCGCGCTGATCGGGATGGTCGTCATGGCAGGTCCTCCGGCACGTGCGGAACCAGGCGGGGGCGGCGGATCTGGAGACGGATGTCCCGAGCCGGTGGCGCGTCCGGGCGGTCGACCCGTACGGACATCTCCTCGGGCGCGGCCACCGGGACGACGAAGACCGTCTCTTCGCGCGGCTGGTCGTCGCTCGCCCGGCGCTCGTCGGTCTGGACGGCGGCCGGGTGCGGGCGGAACCGGTCGAGGATCGGCTTACGGATGACGCGGAGGGCGAGCAGTCCGACCAGCAGGACGCCGCCGAGCGCGGTCCGCCAGAGAAGACTCCAGGCGGTGTCCCGCCAGTCGTGCTTGTTGTCGAGCGGCAGCACGAGGAACGACGAGAGGCCCTGGGCGGTGCCGCCGGCGCCACCGGACCGGGCGTAGGCGATCGTCCAGTGCAGCGGGGCCGGACCGGCTGACATCGCCGGCGGCACCTCGACCTGTGCGGTCCAGCCGCCGGGCGACTGCCGGCAGCTGGTGAGGGTGTTATCGGTGAATCCGACTCGGCAGCCGGTGATGGTGACGCCCGTGTCCTCGGAGTTGTGCGAGACGGTCACCTCCTTGCCCCCGGCCGCGGCGGCCGGGTCGGCGACGACCTCGAAGGCCGGGGCGGCCGGCGCGGATCCGTGCACCGGGTAGTCGGTCGTGCCGTCGGCCTCGGCGCGGGAGCCCGCCGGGTCGACGAAGCTGACCCGCCAGGCCAGGGGCAGCGTTTCGCCGGCGGGCGCACCGGCGGGGACGGTGGTCTGGGCCGACCAGCGGTCGCCGGAGTGCCGGCAGGCGTGGTCGCCGCCGCCGGAGAAGGCGACGGCGCAGCCGAGCATCCGTACGTCCGGGTCGAGCGGGGAGACGACGACCGTCACGCGAGCGCCGGGCGCGGCGGTCTCGGGTCTCGTCTCGGCCACGAATTCGGGCGCCGGCCCCGGCATGGTGGCCACCTGCTTGGTCCCGGTGCCGGGGCCGCCGCCGGACGTCGGTGTTGTCGCCCTGGTGGACGCCCCGGTCTGCGGCAGAGGTGGCCGAAGCAGTGGCGGCAGAATCAGGTAGGGGATGACGTCGTTGTCCACACCTCGGCGGCCGGCGGCGTCGGTGGACTCCACGCCCCAGCGCAGCAGCGTCGCGCCGGGCGGCTGATCTGTGGGCACCCGCGTGCGGACGACGCGGCGCTGGGGCGACCGCCGGCAGGTGTTGCCGATCGCGTGCGGGAAGAACGCCAGGCAGTCCACGATCTCCACCCCCGGGATCAGCGAGGTGAAGGTCAGCGTGACGGTGTCGCCGGGCCGCGCCGACGGAGGCTGGACGGTCACCGAGAAGTCCGGCTCCTCGACGACCACGGTGACGCCGACCGACCCCGTACGCCGATCGCTCTTCTCGCCGCGGCGGGAGCTCTCGAAGGTCAGCTCCCACGGCAATTCGACCGGGCCCGTCCCGGCGTCGCCGGGGATCGTGACCGTCGCCAGGTCGGTGCCGGTGCAGTCGGTGCGCTCGCGCCGATAGGTCACGGAGCAGGTCTTGACGTCGACGCCGGTGGTCAGGCTCGCGAACTGGACCGTCACCGGCGTGCCCGGCGCCACCCGGGCCGATCCGGCGATTCCCACCTGGAATTCCGGCGCGGGCCACGGTTCTACCTTGATCTCGACCTCGCCCGGCGCGATGTCGTCGGTTCCCGGCCCGCCGGTGTACGCGACGTTCCACGGCACGACCGAGGTGGTGTCCGGGGCGGGTATCCGTGCGAACCATCCGCCCCCGTCCTCGCCGCACTTGACGCCCTGCACGCTGCACCCGGTGATGGTCAGGCCGGCCGGTTCGCCGGTGAATCTCACGTCGACCGGCTGCCCCGGATGCGCCGCCGCCGGCTCCGCGACCGCGCTGAACGCCGGCTCGACGACTTCGAAGGTGAAGGCACCGGTGTCGGGATCGGACTGGGGTTTGTTGTAGAGGGTGTATCGGATGGTCCAGTGGACGTCGTGCTTGCCGGCCTTCAGGGATTTCGGCATAGCCATCGTCCATGTCGTGTCGCCGGCCGCGCCGCCGCATCCGGCGGTCGACTTCTGGTCGGCGTCCAGGTAGAACTCGCAGCTCGTGATGGCGGCGGGCGTATCCGCCGGGCGGTAGTTGATGACCGGCGGCTCGTAGGCGAACGCGACCTGGACCTCCGAGCCGGGCAGGCCGCCGGCCGGCTTCGAGCTCGCGGTGAAGTGCGGGGCCCGGGCCTCCTTCGCGGCAGGCGCCATCGACGTCCCGAGCAGTGCGATCGCGACGACAATTCGACTCAGCAGGACAGACATCACCATCACCGTCCACCCGGACGGCGTGCGCGTCAGCCTGATCACGGACACTCTCCGTGATCCGCGCGACTGCTACGGCCGAGACCTGGTTATCGGACCCTCTCCTGAAGGAACCGGACCGCGTCGGCCGGTGTCGGCATGGCCAGGTGCTCGGCGTGCATCTCCACCGCCGCTTCGCGGTAGCCGTCCAGGCCGTCGAGGAACGCATTGAGCTCGGCCGACAGTCGCTCCGGCGTGGCGTCGCCGCCCCACAGGTACGTGCCCGCGCCGGTGGCCGCGACGTGCTGCGCGTTGAACATCGTGTCGGGCAGAATCGGCATCACGAACTGCGGCAACGCGTTCTTCATGGCCGTCATGATGGTGCCGCCGCCGCCCTGGTGAACGATCGCGTCGCAGTCGGCGAGGGCCTGGTCGAGCGGCACCCGTCCGAGGCTGATCACATTGTCCGGCAGCTCGCCGAACTGTTCGCGCTGTGACTCCACCACCGCGACCACGATCTCCACGTCGTGCTCGGCCAGGGCGCGTACGACCGAGGGACCGAGCAGGCTGCTGTTGAGCGCGAGGCCGTCGATCGACGTGCCGAAGGTGACGCAGATCCGGGTCCGGCGCTTGGGACGGCGCAGCCACGACGGTTCCACGGCCGGCCCGTTGTACGGCACGTACCGCATCGGCTGCCGCTCGAGGTCGTCGTCGACCTGAAGGCGCGGCGGGCACGGGTCGAGCGTGATGTCGCCGACCGCGTTCACCCGCGGCGCGCCGATGCGGGTGGCGAGCTCGCCCAGGAGTTCGTCCTCCACGTCGCCGATCGAGCTGAGGAAGTCCACCGTCCACAGTAGGCGTACGGCGGGGACGTCCAGGCGCGCCGCGAGCACCGGGCCGAGGAAGCCGAACGGTTCGTAGACCACCGCGTCCGGTCGCCACCCGTCGGTGAACCGCACGGTGTCGTCGGCCATCGCCTCGGCGCTGTGCGCGGCGATCCGCAGCACCGTCATGCCCCGGCGCAGGCCGGCGGCGCTGTGCAGTTCGGTGGCACCGTACTTGCCGTAGTCCATGGCGTTGCGGCCCTGCCGCTTCTGGTGCCAGCCGATCTTCTGCAGCGTGTCCTGGAGGATGGCGACCGTGTCCACGTCCGCCCCGGCGAGCAGCGCGGGTAGTCCGGAACCGGCGATCGTCGGTGCGAACGAGGGGTGGCTGACCACCATCACCTCGTGGCCCGCCCCGCGAAGAGCCCAGCCGAAGGGCACCAGCGGGTTGAAATGCGAACCCCAGGCCCACGTCACGAATAGCACTCGCACAGCGACTCCCTGGATGCTGCGGCCGGCAGATGTGACAGCCACGGTGCACGGGTCCGCTGTGGAACCGCTAGAGAGTCCTCGCGGCCAGGGTCCCGCGGACGCCGTCCATCTGACGTCGCCGCCGGGCCGGCGGGCGTCACCGTCTCTAGCGAGACCCCACCGGCGCCGCGTAGTCATGACACCCATCTGAACCCGGTACGCCCGGCGTACCGTCGGCGGAGAGGAACGTGCCGCGATGCGTGTGCTCATGACAACCTGGGCCTGGGATTCCCACTATCTGCCGCTGGTCCCGCTGATGTGGGCCCTGCGTGCCGAGGGACACGAGGTGCGGGTGGCGAGCCAACCCCGGCTGGCACCGGTGATCACCGACTCCGGCGGGGTGGCGGTGGCGGTCGGCCCGGATCTCGACCACGACGAGGTGCGCGCGCGAGCCATGCGGGAGCTGTCGCTCCGGGCGGTTCCGAACGTTCCCGCCGTCGGCGAATCGATGAACGGCTGGTCGGCCGACCGCCGGGGCAAGGTCGCCCAGGTGTTCAGCGTGTTCACCGCCTACAGCGAGGCGATGCTGGACGAACTGCTGGAGTACGCCCGGTGGTTCCGGCCGGACCTGGTGATCTACGACCCGACGACGTACGCCGGCCCGCTGGTCGCCGCCGCCCTGGGCATTCCCGCGGTGCGGCACACCCACGGCGTGGACGTGACGTACCAGGCGCGTGAGGTGGCCGCCGAGCTCGTGGCGCCACTCGCGCGACGGATCGGCGTACCCGGCGCGGACATCCTCGGCGCACTCACCGTCGACCCCTGCCCGCCCAGCCTCCAGATCGAGAGCCGGGTGCGTCGCGCCCCGGTCAGGTATCTGCCCTACAACGGCCCGGCGGTGATGCCCGAGTGGGTGTGGGCGGCCGATCGGCCCCGGCCCCGGGTGTGCGTCACCTGGGGCACGTCGACCAGGCGGCTGGCCGGTGACACGCCCGTGTCGCTGCCCGACCTGGTGGAGTGGGTCCGGCAGCTGGAGTGTGAGGTGGTCGCGTGCGTCGGCGCCGAGGACGCCGCCATGCTCGGCGAGGTACCCGACGGCGTACGGGTCGCCGAGTCGCTGCCGCTGCACCTGGTGCTCCCGACCTGCGCGGCGGTCGTCCACCAGGGCGGGAACGGCACCATGCTCACCGCGGGTTATCACGGTGTGCCGCAGCTCGCGCTGCCCCAGCTGCCGGATCAGACCTTCCACAGCAAGCGGTTGGTGGCCGCCGGCGCGGGCCGGGCCCTGTTCGGCGCCGAGGTCGGCCCGGACACGGTCACCGCCGAGCTGGCGAAAGTGTTGGTCAGCAAGGAATCCGCCGACGCCGCGGCCGCGCTGCGTGCCGAGATGCACGCCCAGCCCTCGCCCGCCGACGTCGTGGCGCAGCTCGAGGGCCTGGCGACATGACGGCCGGCCCCATCGGAGATGTCTCGCGGTTCCGGCCGTTGTACTACCTCGTGGCCCCGGGCGGAATCCCGAACTTCGGCGACGAGCAGATCGTCGCCACCTGGCTCCGTCATCTCGCCGAGATCGCTCCCGACGCGGACGTCGTGCTGGACTGCCTCAACCCGGCGGGCGTCACCGCCGCGGTGCGGGCGGTTCATCCGCGGCTGCGGCTGACCAACGTCCTGTGGCAGCTGTGCATGGTCCACTGGAATGCCGGGCCCGCGGCCGCCGAGCTGGTCGGTGACATCGTCGCGAGCCCGGGCCGGTCCAGGCTGCGGATCGACGACGCCGAGAGTCTCGACCTGCTCCGCCGGGCCGCGGTCGTCCATCTGCTGGGCGGTGGTTATCTCAACGGCATCTGGCCGGCGTACCTCGGCCTGCCCGGCGGTGCCGCCGCCGCCGCGCGCTGCTCCGGCGGCCGCGCCGTGATGACCGGCCAGGGCCTGTCGCCGGCGCCGAACGGGGCCGCCGGTCTGCTGCGGGATCTGCTCGGCCGGTTCGACCTGGTCGACGTCCGGGACAGTCCCTCGGCCGAGCTCGCCGGCGAAGATGCGTCCTGCTCGGGCGACGACGTCTTCCTCGGGCTGGGCGCGCCGGCACGACCGGCCGGCGACTCGCCGGAGATGATGGTGTCGGTGCAGTCGCTGCTGTCGCACGTGGGCGTGCCGGAGACGGTGCGGATGGTCGAGCGGGCCGTGGCAGCGTGGAAACCGGCCGATGTGGGCCTGCTCGAGTGCTCACCTCGCGAGGATCGCGAACTGCTCGATCTCCTCGAGGCGGCGTTGCCGGCGGTGCGCCGGTATTCGCTGGCCGAGGTGCTGAGCGAGGGGCTGCCGGCCGCTGCCGGGCAGTGCTGGCTGTCGACCCGGTTTCACCCGCACCTGTTCGCCGCGGCCGCGGGCGCCTCCGGCGTCGCCGTCGACATCAACGCCGACTACTACGGCACGAAACACCGTTCGCTCGTGGCGTACGGCTCACGGTGGCAGGTGGTCGACGGCCCGGTCCTGACCGCCCGGCCCATGGCCGGCGGCTTTCCGCCGGAGGCCCTGCGTACGCTGAGGGCCGCCAAACGAGCCGTGGCCGACCGGATCTACCCGGCGCCCGGCGTTTCCGTGATATAGCCGCACCCAACGCGAGCAGCTCGCTATCCGGCCGGAGTCTCGAGATCCGGCCGGTATCGGGGCAGGATCCCGGCCGCCGCGAGCTCGGCGAGCGTCGGCGCGGCCGCGTCCTTGTCCGACCGGACCGGTTCACCGTCCAACCGCCACGGGATGCCGAGCTCCGGGTCGAGGGCCTGAATATCGATCATGGTGCCCGGCACGTATTCGGTCGAGCAGAGGTAGTTCATGCAGGTGTCGTCGGTGAGGGCGAGAAACGCGTGACCGAGCCCGTCGGCGAGGTAGACCCCGACACCGGAGCTCGCCTCCTGCAGCGTGACGTCGAACCGGCCGAAGGTGGGCGAGCCCACGCGCACGTCCACCACCACGTCCAGCGCCGCCCCGCGCACGCAGGTCACCAGCTTCGCCTGGCCCGGCGGGAAGACGGTGCCGTGGATGCCGCGCAGCGTGTTCCGCCGGGACACCGAGAAGTTGGCCTGCCGCACCACGAACGGCTGGCCGGTCGCGTCGGTGAGGTCGCCGAGCCGCCACGCCTCGTAGAAGGAGCCGCGCGGGTCGTCCAGGAGTGGCGGGGTGAGCCGGTACGCGTCCAGAACCGCCATGGGTTCGATCTTCATGCTCTTCACGAAACCTCTCGTCGACCGGCCAGCCGCTCCAGCCGGGCGACCGCCTCGGCCGGGTCCGGCTGCGCGGCGATCTCGTCGCGCAGGTCCGCCGCGGCGCCCCGGATCTCGTCCCCGGTCAGCGCGGCCGACATCGCGTCCATGATGGAATCCTGGGTCGCGCCCGTGGCCCGCACGCTGACTCCCGCCCCGAGCGCGACCAGCGGCACGCAATACGCCTGCACGTCCGGGGTCGCGGGCGCGACGACCTGTGGCACCCCGTGGTGGGCGGCCGTCAGCATCGTGCCGGAGGCGCCGTGATGGACGACCGCGTCGCAGGTCGGCATGATCATGCCGATCGGGACGTTCTCGACGATCGTGATCTCCGAGCGGAAGTCCTCGATGTACTGCCGGTCGGCGGCCGCGACCGCCGCGACGACCTCGCAGTCGTGGTCCAGCGCCGCCTTGACGACTCCGGCGACCGGGAACTTGTCGATGCCTTCCCGGCGGATCAGCGTCGTACCCCAGGTCACGAGGACGCGGCGTCGCCGCGGGCGCGCCACCACCGACGGCGGCACGATGCCGGAGCCGTTGTACGGGATGTAGCGGACCGGAATTCGCTCCGGCACCTCCGTGACCTCCAGGCTCGCCGGACAGGGGTCCACCGTCGCGACACCGGCGTCCGCCCGCGGTTCGCAGGCGTACCGCTCGTAGAGTTCTCGCAGCGACGCGGGCCAGTAGCGAACCGGCGCCCCCGAGCCGGCCACCCGGAAAGCCCGCATGATGTCCGGGCCCCACAGGTGACGCACCATCGGGGCGCCCGCCTGCGCGGCGGCGATCGGCGCGACGAACGCCAGCGGGTCGCCGAGCACGAGGTCCGGGCGCCAGTCGCGGACGAACGGCACGACGTCCGCGGCGGCGGCCCGGGTGATCTCGGCATAGAGCTCGAGCATCATCCCGATCACCGCCAGCTCGTCGACGGATCCGTCCGGCCGTTCGACGAGCCGCCGGGCGCGCTTCTGCTCGTCCGCGATGTCGACCGCGCGCCCGATGGTCACCATCGGCGTTCCGGATGCCAGGACGGCGGCCTCGACCGAGCGGTCACCGGCGACACAGACCTCGTGGCCGGCCATCCGGCAGGCCCAGATCAGCGGGACCATGGGAAGGTAGTGCGACGGTGCCGAGAACGGCACGAAAAGTATCCGCAAGGTTCGCACCTCCGTCCGGGCCGCAGAAACCGATCGGCGCACCCACAGCGCTTATTGCGCGCCCGGCACTCCGCCGGATTCCGGCCGCCGGCGGGCATCGCGATCGACCCGATTCTGCCCGGGCCGGGTCGTAAACCTCTGGAGCCGGCCGGCTGCCTTCACCGGACGCTAGAAGACCGCTGGTGCGGCAGCGATGGGCAGGCGCCGGTCGCCGGCTTCAGGGCTCCGGCCGTGTCTCGACCGCCCCGATGACCTGAGTGGCACGCAACAGCTGCCGGCCGATCGACGTCAGGGCGTATTCGTCATGGTGGGCGCACCGGCGTTTCTCGATGACACCGAGCCCGTTCCGGAGATAGTCCAGGGTGCTCGCGAGGGTCTGGGCGTGAACGTATTTCCCGTCCTCGCCGATGGTTCGAGCAATTTCGACATAGCGCTTGGATCCGTCAGCCAACGCATCGAGCACGCTCTGACCGAACTTGCGTCGATGAATGTCGCGAAGAAGTTCCAGCATGCTGTGCAGCTCAGCTCGCCCCCCGTCCGAGCGTGGTCCCGGTCGCGGGAACCATCACCGCAACCATCGACCCGCATCATATTGCTGCGGCAAGCGCAATGCCACTTGGCGACCACAAACGACATAAGTCGGTTACGGGACGCTCGGGCTGTTCGCACCTTTTGCAGCATTCGAGGAGTTTGCGACGGTCAAGGTCGTCTTCGCGCGGTGAGGTCGCCCCGTTATCCCGGGACAGCGGCTCAGTATCTGAACGAAATACCAGTGTTCGTTGTGGACGGAGCCCGGCGAAAGGCTTGGTCGCGGCCGGTTACTCATCCCGACATGAGCACTCCGACGAGATCATGCGTGACTGATCATCGTTGCCCGGCACGGAAAGTGGGTGATAGAGATGAATGGCGATGCCGGGCCATCCGATCATTCAGACCCGGCACTCCACATCGCGAAGGCAGCTGTCTATCCAGCCTATTGACAAAGAGCTGGAGCCGAGCCGGCACGAAGCCGTTCGGGTTGCTGCCGGTCGTGACAAACAGAACGAGTTGCCGACGGGGGTTCGGGCATGACTTCTGATGTGGCCATTGCCGTAATGGGGGCACTGGAGCTGCGCGCCGGCGAACGCGTGCTGACTCCCAGCGCTCCCAAACTTCGGAGCCTGCTGGCGCTGCTCGCCTTACGCAGCAACCAGATCGTCACCACCGGGACCTTGATGGAGGAGCTGTGGGAGAACGATCCTCCGGTGTCGGCCCTGGCCACCCTCCAGACCTACATCTACCAACTACGCCGGGTGCTGGCGAAAGTCGGTCCGGACGCCCAGATCCTGCAGACCAAGCCGCAGGGCTACGTCATCCGCCTGGAGCGCGACAAGCTGGACTGGAACCAGTTCAAGGACCATGTCCGGGACGGCCGCGCCGCGCTCGACCGAGGCGGCGCGGAAGCGGCCTCGGCGGCGCTCGGGCGCGCCCTGGCCCTGTCCACCGGTGACCCGCTGGCCGACGTGGAGGCCGGGCCGATCCTGTCGGCCCACATCAACGAGCTGACCGAGAACAAGTTGCAGGCGCTGGAACTGCGCATCGAGGCGGACCTCCGGCTGGGCCGCGCCCGCCAGCTGATCGCCGAGCTGAAGACGCTGATCGCCGCGAACCCTTACCACGAGGACTTCTACTTCAAGCTGATGCTGAGCCTGGAGTACTGCGGGCGCCGGGTCGAGGCGCTCGAGGTCTACCAGGAGCTGCGCAGGACCCTCGTCGAAGAGCTCGGCATCGAGCCGTCGGCCAAGGTGCAGCAGTTGCAGCTCCAGCTGCTCACCGTTCACGAAGGTTCCCTGTCCGGAGCCGACACGGACACCGCCACGATCGCCACGATCACGCCCCGGATCACCCGGCCGGCGCAGCTGCCGCCCGATCTGCCGGACTTCGCCGGCCGCGCCTCGGCGGTCTCGATGCTCGGCGACCTGTCGCTCGGCACCGACGGCACTCCGGCCGCCCGGCTGCTCCACGTGACCGGCATGTTGGGCATCGGCAAGACCGCCCTGGCCCTCCACGTGGCACACCTCATCCGGGAGCGGTTCGTCGACGGTCAATTCCACGCCGACCTGGGCAACGGCTCCGGCCGGCCGGCCGACCCGTACGCCGTACTCGGCCGCTTCCTGCGTGCCACCGGGCTGGCCGACGCGGACCTGCCGCAGGAGCTGGACGAACGCGCCCAGATGTTCCGCAGCTGGACCGCCGACCGCAACGTGCTCGTTCTGCTCGACGACGCCGCCTCCGCCTCTCAGGTCGCGCCGCTGCTGCCCGGAGGCAGCCGGTGCACCGCCCTGATCACCAGCTGCTGCGCGCTTCCGGGCCTGCACGGTGCCCGGGTGCTCGAGCTGGAACCGCTCGAGATCGACTCGTGCGCCGAGCTCCTCGCGGCGCTGATCGGCCGCGACCGCGTCGAGCGGGAGGAGGACATGGCCCGCAGCATCGCCCAACTGTGCGGGCGACTGCCGCTGGCGATCCGCGTCATCGGCACCAAGCTGAGGGAGGCTCCCCGCTACCCGCTCCGCAAGATGGTGCGGCGCCTGGCCGACGAATGCCGGCTGCTCCCCGAGCTCTGTACCGAGGAGCGGGGCCTGGGCGACCGGCTGTGCCACGAGCACGCGCGGCTCTCGGCCGACGCCCGCCATCTGCTCTCCCGCATAGTGGGGGAGAGCGCGAACCCGTTCGTGGACATCGGTAAGGCCTCCGCGCTGGGGGACCTGGATCTCTACACCACCGAACTGCTGATAGAGGAGTTGGTCCGGGCCCGGTTCCTGCGCACGATCGACCTGGACGGGTACGGAGCCGGCGGCTACGTCGTGCCCGTGGTCGTCCGCTCGTTCGTCCGCCAGAACCGCCAGGCCCACGAGGTCCCGGTCGATCCCACCACCGATTCCCGCATCGGCCGGGCCTACGTCCCGGCCGGCCCGCTGAGCGTCGGGAATGGACAGAACCCGTCGGCGGCCCTCGGGGGCGAGTTTCGCCGGTAGGCATCGCCGGTCACAGGGTCTCCCCGTCGTGCCGCGAGAAGATCAGGTCAGCCTGTCCGGTGATGGGTCCGCGGACGCGGCGCGGTGCGGACGGCGGCCGCAGATAGGTCGAGGGGCGGTAGCTGTTGACCAGCCGGTACGGATGGAAGCCCCGATCGGTCAGCAGCGCTGTCGTCTCGGCGATCGTGCGCTGTTGCCGCGCCAGCATGGTCTCGTTGACCTCGACGACGATCTCGACGTCGGGACGGGCACCGTCGAGGGCCGGGGCCAGGCCGCTCAGGGCGGCGTACTCGCCACCCTCGATGTCAATCTTGACGACCCGGGCCGCGGCGAGCTCCGCCGGGCGCAGAAGTGCGGGCAGAGGCTTCGCCGGAGCCGTGAAGGCCGGTTCCAGGTCGTCCGACTCGGGGACGCTCGTGGTGACGCTGTGAATGCCCTTCTTCGGCTCGTAGAAGGCCAGTTCGCGCTCCGCGGCGGCGACCGCCGCCCGCACCGGCCGGACGTTGCCGATCTGGTTGACCGCCAGATTCCGGAGCAGCTCGCCGTACGCGGCGGGTGAGCACTCGATGGCCACCACCGACCCGGTGTGCCCGACGATCGGCGCCGCCAGCAGGCTGAAGTAGCCGACGTTGGCGCCCACATCGACGAACACGTCGCCCGGTCGCAACACGCGGGTCAGCCAGGCCGTCAGGCTGGGTTCCCAGACTCCGAACTGATAGAGGTAGCGCTGCACGATGTCCTTCGTGTCGAGCGCCATCCGGGCCCCGCCGCGCAGCGTGGTGCTGCGCGCGACCGGCCGTTCGCGCAACGCCGGGTTCAGATAGCGGTCGACGATTCGAGCCTTGCCCAGCGTGCCGGGAAAGAACCGTACGTATCCCCGGGTCATCCCGGCGACCGTCGTTGGTGTCCGCATGACTCGGCCTCCTTTCCGGTCAGCCGGCGTGCGGCACGCGCAACGCCGAGAAGCAATCGGTCACCGCCTCGTCGGTCGCGGCCAGGAACGCCTTGACCGCGACCGGGTCGGACCGGTCGACCGCGCCCCGGGTCGCCGACAGCACCATGCGGGCGGCGCCGTCCGTCGTGCCGTAGAGGAAACACATGAACCCCGGCACGTTGCCGAAGTGCCCGACCGCGGTCCGGCCGTCCTGGAAATCCTTGCGGAACAGTCCGGCGCTGACTCCCGGTCCCGGGGGCGGCGGCACGAAGGTGAGCATCTCGGCCAGCCGGGGCGGGTCCAGCACCTGCCCGCTGACCAGGGCGTACAGGAAGAGGTCGAGATCCGCGGTGGTGGAGATGACCGAACCGGCGGCGCCGTACCAGGTGGGGCTGGACCGCGTCACGTCCACCACCGTCAGCTCGCCCGCCTGCCGGTAGGCCAGATAGCCGTGGGCGTGCGGACCGGGGATGTCGGTGCGCTCGACCGGCACCAGCGTGTCCCGCATCCCCAGCGGCCGGGTGATCCGGTGACGGATCTGATCGGCGTACGACGTGCCGGTGATCTTCTCGATGATCAGCTGGACCAGGAGATAGTTGGTGTTCGAGTACGCGAACCCGGCACCCGGCACGCAGCGCCGTTCCCGGGTGAGCCCGAACCGGATCAGCTCCTCCGGCGGATAACTCGTCTCCAGCCGCTGCACATACTCCGGTCCCGGCGCCGGGAAGACGCCGGGCTCGCTGCTTCCGTCCGGCCGGTTGTCGCCCGAGTAGTTGGCCAGCCCGCTGATGTGCATCAGGACGGTCCGTACGGTGACCGCGTCCTCCAGGCCCCACTGCGGCAGGTAACGCCGCACCGGGTCGTCCAGGGCCAGTTCACCCTGGCCGCACAGCATCAGCACCACGGCGGCGGCGAACGGCTTGGTGACACTCCCGATCCGGAAGCGGCCGCCGGCCGGCACCGGGTCCGGCCGTCCGAGCTCGGCCACGCCCGCGCTCCCGGTCCAGTCGCCGTCGGCGTCGTGCACCCGTACCTGCACTCCGGCGGCACCGGCCGCCACCAGCTTCTCCATCGAGCGGCTCAGCATCGCCCGGCCGTCGTCACTCACGGCCGGCCGAGACCCAGTTGAGGTCGCGCGAGCGAGGGCCGGCGACCGCGGTGGCGATCCCGTCCAGCCGGGCGATCTGTTCGGCGGAGAGCCGCAGGCCGGTCCCGGCCAGGTTCTCGACCACCCGCTGCGGCGAGCGGGTCGAGACCACCGGCACCACCGGCAGGCCGAACGCCCTTCCCCGGGCGATCAGCCAGGCCAGACTGACCTGTGCCTGGGTGGCCCCGGCCTGGTCGGCGACGGCCGCGATCGCGGACACCGCGGCCAGGTTGGCCGGCAGGTTCTCGTCCCGGTAGCGCGGCATCAGTACGCGGCGCAGGTCGTCGCCGGCCAGCGACTCGGCGCTGACCGTGCCGGCCAGGAAGCCCCGGCCGAGCGGCGAGTAGGGCACGAATCCGATGCCGAGCTCGGCCGCGGCCGGCACCACGTTGGTCTCGACGTCACGGCTCCACACGCTCCACTCCGACTGCACGGCCGCGACCGGATGGACGGCATGGGCGCGGCGCAGCTCGTCCGCGGTCACCTCGCACAGTCCGATGTGGGCGACCTTGCCCGCGGTGACCAGCTCGGCCATCGCGCCGACGGTCTCCTCGATCGGCACGGCGGGATCGGGGCGGTGCAGGTAGTACAGGTCGATCCGGTCGGTGCCGAGCCGGGTCAGGCTGGCGTCGCAGCATTGCGGCACGTACGCCCGGTCGCCGCGGGCCTGGCGCCGCGCGGCCCTCAGGTCGCCGGTGATGCCGAACTTGGTCGCCAGGGTGACCTCGTCCCGCCGGTCGGCCAGCAGCCGGCCGACGAGCTCCTCGTTGCCGCCGTGGCCATAGGCGTCGGCGGTGTCGATGAACGTGACACCGGCGTCGACCGCCGCGTGCAGGGTGGCCAGCGCGGTCTCGGGCGGGACCTGGGGCTCGCTCGTGCGGTAGACCGACATGGTCGCGCCCAGGGCCAGCGGGCTGGTGTGCAGGCCGTCACCGAGGTACGTGCGTCGCGTGGTCGTCACAGCCGCCATCCTTCGCCGGGGCGCTGGATTTTCGGTCCAGCCATCGCTACGACTCCGCCGGCACGGCGAAGCGCGCCCGGTACTCCGCCGACCGTTCCCGGATCCGGTCGAGGTCCAGCCCGAGCGCGGCCGGGTCGTAGCGGATGCGGCCGTGGCGGTGCGGGTGCCGGTTGGCGCGTACGGTCGCCATCGCCGTCCGGGCCGGTTCGGTCAGCGGAAGCCCGGCCCGCGCGTAGATCTCGTCGAGCACCCCGTCGGTGTCGTCGCGGATCCGCAGGAACGGGACGTCCACGATCTGCCGCTCCTCCAGCCCGGCCCGGTCGCGCATGCAGCGCTCGACCATGCCGAGCACCCGCTCGGTCCAGTAGCCGGCGGTGCGCACCGGGTCGACGGTTCTCGTCGACAGCCGCTGCCCGTACGCCATGAGCGTGCTCATCGACGGAACGACGGCGCCCGGATCGCGGTGGGTGCACACCACCGTCGCTCCCGGAAAGGCGTTGGTCAGCGGGCGCAGCTGGGCCATGTGCTGGATGGTCTTCAGCACCCACGGTCCGCCGCCACGTTGCCAGTGCAGCACCCGCAGCACGCGGGCCAGGTATTCGTACGCCGGTGTCTGATCGGTGCTCAGGAACCACGCACCGTAGGTGGGCAGCGGCGCGCCCTGGATCTCGAAGAGGATCGACGAGAAGCTCAGGCCGAGCAGGCTGAGCTCCTCGACGGTCGACCCGTCGTCGATGTCGATCATCATTTTCATCAGGGGCAGGTTCTCGTCGAGCAACCGCCGTTGTGCGGCGAGCGCCGGGTCACCGGCCGGTGCGGCGGCCGGCTCGGGCGGCCCTTCCGCTTCCTCCGCCGACAGGGCGCGCACCCCCGGATCGGCGGCCAGCAGGTTGTGCAGGAAGGTCGTCCCGGACCGGGGCAGGCCGGCGATGACGATCGGCGGTTCGCCGCGCGGCCGGTCGATGTCGGGATGGTCCTTGATGAACCGCTCGACGCGCAGGCGCGCGCAGAGCAGCCGCTGGATCTGCAGTCGCTGGGTCAGCGCGCCGAGCGGGCTGAGGTCACCCTCCTCGTGCAGCGCCCGGCACAGAACCTCGAGGGGCGTGCGGAACCAGTCCGGCCCGAAGTCGTCCAGCCCGGTCAGTTCGGCGGCCTCGGTCATCAGGCGCTCGGGGTCGATCGCCGCGTACTGGTCGTGCCGGCCGATCCGCTCGCACATCGCCCGCATCTCGGGCGTCAGCCGCGGCGCGGCGAGATCCGCGATCTCGGTGAAGCTGGTCGTGGTCATGGGCGGTCCTCCCGGCTGGCCGATCCGTCGATTGCCGCTCGGTCCGCTGTGGAATCACTGGGGCCCGGCGCTTTTAGAAGGGCTCTAGCGCGGGCACGGAGAAGTGAGGTGTACACATGCCTGGCGGCCCTTCGGAGCCGGCGGTCATGCCCGAGATCACAGGGACGGACATCCATGGACTACGTATTGCCGCTCGCGGACATCGACCTGGACGCCGTGCCGGCGGTCGGGCGCAAAGCCGCGGTGCTGGGCGTGCTGCGCGGCGCCGGCTTTCCGGTGCCGGACGGGTTCGCGGTGACCACGTCGGCCCTGCGCGACGCGCTCGACGGCGCCGCCGCCGGCACACCGGTCCACCGGCTGCCGTTGCCGGACGGGCTGGCCGATCAGGTGGCGTCGGCCCTGGCCCGGCTGGGCGACACCCCGGTCGCGGTCCGGTCCTCGGGCGTCGCGGAGGACCTGGC
Organism: Actinoplanes sp. NPDC051411; assembly: GCF_040682075.1. NCBI lineage: Bacteria > Bacillati > Actinomycetota > Actinomycetes > Micromonosporales > Micromonosporaceae > Actinoplanes > Actinoplanes sp. NPDC051411. Next base: position 19,439 of record NZ_JBFBAD010000045.1, read on the forward strand.
CGGCCGCTCCTTCGCCGGCATGTACGAGTCCTACCTCAACGTCACCGGCGTCGACGCCGTGCTCGAGGCGACCCGCCGCTGCTGGGCCTCCGGCTTCTCGGACCGGGTCACCGCGTACCGCACCGAACCGGGCGAGGGTCCGGCTGAGGTCGCCGTGCTGGTGCAGGCCATGGTGCCGGCGACCGCGGCCGGGGTGGCGTTCAGCGTCAACCCGGTGACCGGTGACCCGGGCGAGATCGCGGTCAGCGCGGTCGGCGGCCTCGGCGACAAGCTGATGTCGGGGGAGACCTCCGCCGAGGAGTGGACGGTGCGGTCCGGCATACCCACCCGCGTCTCGGACGGTGCCGCGGTGCTCGACGCGGCCCAGGTCGGGCCGATCGCCGACCTGGTCACCCGGGTGGCCGACCGGCTGGGCGGCCCGCAGGACATGGAGTGGGCCATCGCCGGCGGTGTGCTGCACGTGCTGCAGGCCCGGCCCATCACCGGGCTGTCCACGGTGGAGAGCATCCCGCTCACCGAGCCGATTCCCGACGGCTTCTGGGCGCAGGCGCCCAACGCGAACTCGCCGTGGGTGGCGATGCAGCAGTCGACCTTCCTGCCGGTCTTCGACGCGGCGATCAGCAACATCTTCCGCTACACCACCGGCGGCCGCGCCGACGCGCGCATGATCCGTGGCTGGGCCTACCTCACCACCCGGATCGACTCCGCGCCCGACCAGGTGCGCGGGCTGGAGGAGGCCGGCGCCCGGGTGGCCACGGGTGAGCCGCGGGCCGTGATCGGGCGGTGGAACGGGGGACAGAAACGCGCGTACGCGGCGGCTCTTCGCGGTTTCCGCGAAACCGGCCTCGGCCGGCTCGATGAGGCCGCGTTCGACCGGCATTGCCGCGAGTTGCTGGCTCTCTTCGCCGACCTGCACGACACCTATTTCACACTGGCCGGCGCCGGCATCGCGGTTCTCGGCGAGTTCGGGCTCGCCTGCTCGGAACTGCTCGGATACGACGCCGGGCGGGCGTTCTCGATGCTCGGCGAACCGGAGGGCGACCACACCCCGGCGACGACGGGGCTGGCCGACCTGGCCCGGATGGCGGCGGCCGACCGGCAGCTGCGCGCCCGCCTGGAGGACGGTTCGGCCGGTGCCGACGATCTGGCCGCGCTCAACCCCGGTTTCGCGGCGGCGTTCGCCCGGTACGTCAGCGAGTACGGCCACCGCACCATGGGCTTCGACATCACCGAGCCGACGCTGGCGGAATATCCGCAGACGCTGCTCACCCTGGTCACCGCGCAGCTCGACAAGCCGGACGACGTCGACCGGCGCCGGCGCGAGCGGACGGCCCGGCGGGACGCCGCGCGGGCCGAGGCGCGAGCGGAGGTCGAGCGGCTGGCGCCGGCCGACCGGGAACGCTTCGAGCGGGCGCTCGCCGGGGCGGACGAGGGCGCGGCGCTGCGCGACGAGAAGGTGTTCTACGCGGTCTCGGCCTGGGCGCTGGTCCGCTACGCGACCCAGGAGCTGGGCCGCCGGCTGCACGCGGCCGGCCTGGTCGACAGCGGCGACGACGCGTTTCACCTGGAGCTCGAGGAGGGCCTGTCGGCCCTGTCGGCGGGCAAGGACGTGCGCGCCGCGGTACGCGAGGCCCGCGGACGGCACAACTGGGCGCTCGCCCATCCCGGGCCCCCGTTCTACGGCGAGTTCACCGTGCCGCCCGGCATCGACGGCATGCCGTTGTCTCCGGCCGCGCAGCACGTCCGGGCGATGGGCGCGTGGTCGATGTCCCTGCGCGGCGGCCCGACCGGCGGCTCGGACGGCGAAGGCCTGACCGGGCTGGCCGCGTCGGCCGGCCGCTACACCGGGCCGGTCCGCGTCGTGCGCGGCATCGGTGAGTTCGGCAAGCTCCGCCGCGGCGACGTGCTGGTCTGCCCGGAGACGACGGCCCAGTGGTCGATCGTGTTCGTGATGGTCGGCGCGCTGATCACCGACCAGGGCAGCCTGTTGTCGCACCCGGCCATCATCGCCCGCGAATACGGCGTCCCGGCGGTCCTGGCCACCGGCACCGCGACGACGACGCTGCGTGACGGTCAGCTGGTCACGGTGGATGGCTCGTCCGGTCGCGTGACCGTGGTCGGCGGATAGAATCGCCCGGTGGGCAGGCGCACGACAGCGTGGGGCACGGAGGTCCTCGGCCGGTGGCGCGGCCGGTTCCGGCCGATGCGGGAGCTGACCCGTCCCTACCCCGGGGGTCTTTTCTTCCTTCTGTGCACGCTGCTGATCCCGGCTTACCGGGCGGTCCACGACCACACCTCGTCGGTGACGGTCAACTTCGTCGCGCTCGCCGTGTTCGGGGTGTTGTTCGCGGTGAGCCAGTGGATCACTCCGGAGCACCCGCTCGTGCTGCGGTTGTCACTGCTGGTCGCGCTGACCGCGGTGGCGCTCGGTGGCCAGTGGCTGCTGAGCCCGGCCTGGCTGGCGGCCACCGTGCTGACCGCGGTGGCCTGCACCAACCTGCTGCCGCTGTCCACCGGCGCCGTGCTCGGCGTGGCGGCGGTGACCGGGCTCAGCGCGGTGGTCGACGACTCCGCCTTCAACCTGGTGCTGCTGGCCTCCTGCGGCATGGTGGCCATCCTGCGGGGCCGGCTGCTGGTCGAGATCGGCCGGTCGCGGGCCAACCGGCAGGCCTACGCCAGCGCGGCGGTGGAGAACGAGCGGCTGCGCTTCGCCCGGGACCTGCACGACCTGCTCGGGCACAGCCTGGTCACCATGATGGCCAAGGCGGAGCTGGCCGAGCGGCTGGCCGGCGTGGATCCGGCGGCCTCCGCCGCGGCGGCCCGGGACGTACGCGAGGTGGGCCGCACGGCGGTGGTCGAGGTGCAGCGGGTGGTGGCCGGCTACCGCACCACCTCGCTGGTCGACGAGATCGAGCAGGCCCGCAGCAGCCTGGAGCCGTTGCGGGTCGAGCTCGTCGTGTCGGTGTCCGACCCGGTCTGGTCGGCCGGGGTCGACGGGCTGCTGGCCTGGGGACTGCGGGAGGCGACGACCAACGTGCTGCGGCACTCCAGCGCGGACAAGTGCGCGATCACGGTCACCACGGACCGGCGTACGGTGCGGCTCGAGGTGGTGAACGACGACCACGGCGGCGTGCTGGTCGACGCGGGCAGCTCGGGCGGCCACGGCCTGGTCGGCCTGCGGGAACGCGCCGAGGAAGTGGGCGGGACGGTCGCCGCCGGCCCGCGTCCGGGCGGCGGGTTCCGGTTCCTCATGGAGCTGCCACTGAGTGAGCCGACGGCCACCACGGCACCGGTCCCGGCGGCCGATCTCACATGATCGGGATCGCCATCATCGAGGACCAGGCGATGCTTCGCTCGGCCATCGTCGCGCTGCTGCGGCTGGAGCCGGACATGACGGTGCTGGCCGAGTTGGACAGCGGTGACGACGCGGCGGTGGAGACCGTGCGGCGGGCCAAGCCCGAGGTGCTGCTCCTGGACATCGAGATGACCGGGCGCAGCGGACTGGACGTGGCCGAGCACCTGCAGCGCGAGGACGACCCACCGAAGATCATCATGCTGACCACGTTCAAGCGGCCCGGTTACCTGCGCCGGGCGCTGGAAGCCGGCGCCCGCGCGTACCTGACCAAGGACGCACCGGTCAGCGACATCGCCGCCGCGATCCGCCGGGTGGCGGCCGGCGACGTCCTGATCACCGGGGAGCAGGTGGCGGTGGCGATGTCGTCCGGCGCCAACCCGCTGACCCGGCGCGAGCGCGATGTGCTGCGCGCCTCCCTGAACTGCGACACGATCGCCGAGGTCGCGGCCCAGCTACATCTCTCGGCGAGCACGGTCGGCAACTACATCACCGAGGCGATCGCCAAGACCAAGGCCGGCAACCGCCTGCAGGCCATCCGCGTCGCCCGTGAGAACGGCTGGCTCTAGGCGCGGCGGCGGGACACCGCGATCACCGTGTAGCCGACGGCCAGGGCCACGACCACGAAGAACGCCGTGAAGCCGCTGCCGCCGGCGGCGAGCGTGCCGATGAGGGTGCCGAGGCTCGCGATCATCACGATCGCGGCAAGGAGGCCGAGGCCACGCCGGACCCGCACGTTGCTGCCGGGCCGGGACCGCGAGGAGCGGCGGCCCGGGCCGGCGGCGGCCAGCACGATCGCGCACAGCACCAGGATCCCGGCGGTGGCCACCCCGAGACTCAACCGGTGCCCGACGGCCGACGCCACCAACGCGACCACACCGACTCCGACGAAGAACCCGGGCATCGCCCACCTCCCTGGCTTGACATTGACACGACTGTCGATCGGTGACATCGGTGTTCTCCCATCCGCGCGGCTACCACCGCACCGGAACTTCGACGAACCCCTGGGTGAAGGCGTCCTCGGACCGCCGCAGCTCTTCGACCGGTACGGCCAGCTCCAACCGGGGGAACCGGTCGAGCAGAGTGCTCAGGCCGATCTCCAGTTCGGCCCGGGCGAGCGACGCGCCGACACAGAAGTGGCGGCCGACGCTGAACGTGATCTGTTGCGGGCCCCGGCGCGTCAGGTCGAGCTCCGGGTGAGCGAACACCGACGGGTCATGATTGGCCGACTCCAGTGCCGGTATCACGCTGCGGCCCTTGGGCAGCGTGATACCGCCGTCCAGCTCGACGTCCTCGGTCAGGTATCGCAGCATGGACAGCGACGTGCCGACCACCTGGGCCCGGAGCAGCTCCTCGACCGCGTCCCTCATCCGCTCGGGATGAGCGCGCAGCCACGCGAGCTGGTCCGGATGGGTCAGCAGCAGCACCACCGCGCTGGCCATCTGGTTGGCCGTCGTCTCGTAGCCGGCCAGCAGCAGGATGGTGGACCAGAACATCAGCTCGGGATCGCTGAGCCGGCCGTCGTCCTCGTCGTGCACCCTGATCAGATCACTGATCAGGTCGTCGGCCGGTTCGGCCCGCTTGCGCTCGATGAGCTCGCGCATGTACTCCCACGGCGGCGTCTCGACGCCGCGGAACCGCCCGCGCTCCTCCGGTGGCACCCCGAGCAGCTCACAGGCCACCCGGATGGCGAGCGGGAAGCCGAGGCAGGCGTTGAGGTCGGCCGGCGGCCCGGAGGCGGTCATCTTGTCCAACTGCTCGTCGACGATGGCGACGATCCGGGGGCGCAGCGTGTTGATCCGGGCCTGGGTGAACGCCCGGGCCACCAGCCGGCGCATCCGGGGATGATCCGGCGGATCCATGCTCACCTGACTCTGGAACGCCTTGGTCTTCCTGGCGGTCATCCGGGCGACGTCCGGACGGTTGCGGTTCTTGCTGACGGTGGGATTCAGCAGCACCGCCTTGATGTCCTCGTACCGGGTGAGCAACAGCGCCCGGTCGCCGCTGGGCAGTTCCACCTCCACCACCCGCTCGGCGTGCAGGCACGTGAACTCGGCCGGCTGACCGGTCGGGGACGGCCAGGAAAACGGATACTTGATCGGACTGGCAGCCATCGGCTCTCCCCAAATCTCGCGGACCTTCGCACCGTCGACCCCACGCCCGCGCACTGGAAACCCGGTCGGGTCGCGCGCTCCTAGCGAGCCTCTATCGCCCCGCTCGACCATGAGGGCTCCTATCGGCCCGTGGAGGGAGCCGCCATGTCGGATTTCACCGTCGTGGAGTTCAAGCAGATCGTCCAGAGTGCACTGGGTCCGGAGGAGGCCGCCGCCGTCGGGCCGGACACGCTCGACACCAGGCTGGGTGAGCTGGGAATCGACTCGCTCGGGATGCTGGAGATCGCCAACCAGATCCAGGGCCGGTTCGCCGCCAAGATCCCGGATGACCGCCTGGACGCGTCGCTGACGCCGCGCAACACCATCCAGCTGGTGCAGTCTCTGCTGCCGTGATGCGGGCACTCTTCGTCACCTACCCCTGGCGATCGCATTTCTATCCGCTGGTTCCGCTTGCCTCGGCGGTGCGGGCGGCCGGCCACGAGGTGCTGGTCGCCAGCGACCCCGGCTTCGCCGGCACCATCACGGGCGCCGGCCTGCCCGCCCTGCCGGTCGGACCGGACATGGGTGTACGCACGCGGGCCGCCGAGGCCCTGGCGGGCTGGGATCCGCGCCGGGCCGCCGACACCGCGACACCGGCGGCGGTCCGGCACCGGGCCGACTCGTACTCCGCGCTGGCCGCCGAGAGCGCGGTCGCGATGAGCAAGGACCTCTTCCGCTTCGCCCGCGCCTGGGCGCCGGACCTGGTCGTCTACGAGCCGATGGCGGTCATCGCACCCGGGCTGGCCCGGGAGCTCGGCGTGCCGTCGATGCGGATGCCGTGGGGCCTGGACTACCTGGCCTCGATAGTGTCGCGACGGGCGGAGCTGCTCACCGACATGGCGCGCGAGCGGGATGTCGACGTGGCTCAGGCTTTCGGCGACGTCACCCTGGATCCGTGCCCGGCCTCCCTGCAGATCCCGTACGCGCTGTGCCGGCAGCCGATCCGCTACATCCCCTACAACGGCGCGGCCACCCTGCCGCACCACCTGCGTACGCCCCCGGACCGGCCGCGGCTGCTCGTGACCTGGGGTGGCTCGCTGCACGACCTGGGCTGGCACGAGGGAATCCTGGGCCCGGACGTCGTGGCCGCGCTGGCCCGCCGGTCCGACTACGACCTCATCGTGGCCACCACCGAGCAGCAGCGGGACCGGTACCGGAACCTGCCCGGCAACGTTCTGCACATCGGCCCGATCGCTCTGCATCTGGTGCTGCCGACCTGCGCCGGCATCATCCATCAGGGTGGTGCCGGCACCACGATGACCGCGATGAGCAGCGGCGTGCCCCAGTTCATCGTCCCCTGGGCGCCGGACGCCGTGGTCAACGCCGAGCAGCTGGCCAAGGTCGGCGCGGGCGCCCACGTGCCGCCCGGCGCCCTCGACGCACTCGAACATGCGCTGACCTCCTTCCTGGACGAGCTGGACGGTTATCAGTTGGCCGCGAAGCGGCTGAGCGACGAGCACCGGGAGCACCCCACCCCGGCTCGCCTCGTGCCACGGTTCGAGCGTCAGCGCGCCGACCACACCGGCCCGTGGGCCGGCGTGGCCAGCGCCCCCAACGCCTGACCTGACGGTGACGGGGACACCGCTCCGGTCAGCGGGGCACAGGTGAGGTGCGGGAGGACTCGGCCGGCACGTCGTTCATCTGCTGGACCAGCCGTTCGATGATCTTCTTCGGCGGCTGGATGAGGACGCCGCTCACCACCAGCAGGGCGCCGATCATCACGAAGCTCAGCGTGTTGGACACGTTGACGGCGTGCGCTATCCGCGCCTCGGGTGCCGACCACAGCAGCACGATCCGGATGATCGCGAAGACCACCATGATCGCGCCGAAGCAGGCGGTGAGCAGGCGCTGCCACATCCGGTACCTCGGCACGTCGGACCACGCCATCGCGAACGCCCGCTTGCGCTTCGGGTCACCGAAGGTGGCGAACGACGCGGTGCTCGTGTGGGTGAACGGCACCCGGCCGAGCAGCGTGACCAGACAGAAGACGCCACCGATGAGGATGTAGATGGGCTCCCGGACGGCGGCGATGCGAGGGCTCCGGGTGACCAGCGACACGACGATCGTCGCGGCCAGCTCCATGAGCACCAGCAGGCCGATGAGATCGACCTTCCGGCGGCGTACGGTCACCGCCACGGTCACCGCGGCGACCGCGATGGCCGGCACGGTGAGCGACCAGAACACGCTCACGCCGAACGCGCGGAGCAGATAATAGCCACCGAACGTGAGGATGAGCTCCAGAACGGCCGACAGCAAACCACCAGCCTTGGGCCTCTCCGGACTGTGCGTGAGGGCCGGCATGTGACCTTCTCCTCTCTCGCGGGTTGCTTTCTTACCATCGCATCGGCGACAAGAGCCCCGGTAGGGAGTGAACTACCCAAATCGGTGGGAGTTTTCTCCTCCTCCCGCCGGGGCGCACCAGCGGTCCTCGAGTCCTGGACACCACCGTGGCCCGGAGAGGACACACCCGTACGGAGGGCCGGCGATGCGAGCGCTGTTCATGACCTGGGCCTGGGGTTCCCACCTGCAGCCGATGGTTCCGCTCGGCTGGGCACTGCGGGCGGCCGGGCACGAGGTGCTGGTGGCCAGCCACCCGTTCTTCAAGGACACCATCACGAACGCCGGGCTGCCGGCGCTTCCGGTCGGCGAGGACGTCGACGTGCGGGGGCTGATGAGCGAGGCGCACCGACGCTCCTCTCTGGACCCGGCGGACATCCGGCACCGCGGCGAGCAGGCGGTGGCCACCGCGACCACGAGCGCCGTCGCCATGGCCGAGGACACGTTCCGCTTCGCCCGGGACTGGCGGCCGGATGTGGTGGTCTACGAACCGATGGCGTTCCTCGGCCCCGGGCTGGCCGCCGAGCTGGACGTGCCGGCGCTCCGGCTGCTGTGGGCCACCGACTTCGTCGCCTCGATCGCGGACGTGCCGGAGGCGGACGACGCGATGCTCGGCGGACTCGGGTCCCGGCAGCAGCTGGTCGACAACATGGCGTTCGGCGACGTGACGCTCGATCCCTGCCCGCCCCGCCTGCGGACCGACGACGACCTGGTCCGCCGTCCGATGCGCTACGTGCCGTACAACGGGCCGGCCGTGATGCCGCGCTGGCTGGCCGGCCCGCCGGCGCGACCGCGCGTCGTGGTCACCTGGGGTGGTTCGCTGCACTACCTGGGCTGGGAGGACGCCTTCCTCGCCCCGCGCATCGTGCGCGCGCTGGCCGGCCAGGACGTCGAGGTGGTGGTGGCGGTGCTGGACGAGCAGCGGGACCGCTTCGGCGATCTGCCGGACAACGTCGTCCACATCGGACCGATAGCGCTGAACCTGCTGTCCGGGGACTGCGCCGGCATCATTCACCAGGGCGGTGCGGCCACCACGATGACCGCGGTCAGCTGCGGCTGGCCCCAGCTGATCTTCCCGTGGGCGGCCGACGCCATCGTCAACGCCCGGCTGGTCAGCCGGTCCGGCTCCGGCCGGTACGAGCTGCCGGTCGATCTCGACGACGCCGGGCTGAGCCGTGCCGTGCACCGCTTCGTCGCCGACCTGCCACGTCTGCGGGCCGGCGCCGATGAACTGCACCGGGAACACCGGATGCTGCCCAGCCCGGTCGACGTGGCAAACCGCCTGGAGCCGGATCTGCGGGACGGCGTCATCCGCCGGCGGCCCTGAGGCCGGGCCACCCGGCCGGCCGTCCCGGTCAGGCGTCCCGGTCAGCGGCCGAGCGCGAGGTAGCGCTCCTCGGCCGTCTCCTTGAGCGGACCCCACCACCATTCGTTGTCCCGATACCAGCCGATGGTGGCGGCCAGTCCGGCCCGGAAATCGTCGTAGGCGGGCCGCCAGCCGAGCTCGGTGCGGATCTTCGTGGTGTCGTTGGCGTAGCGCAGGTCGTGGCCGGGCCGGTCGGGGACGTGCTCGTACGCGCCGGGCGGCTGTCCCATCAGTTCCAGCACCAGTTCGACGATCTGCTTGTTGTTCCGCTCGTCGCCCGAGCCGATCAGATACGTCTCTCCGACCCGGCCGTGGGACAGGATGAGGTGCACGGCCGTGTTGTGGTCGTCCACGTGCGTCCATTCCCGGACGTTGCGGCCGTCGCCGTAGAGCTTGGCCCGCCCGCCCAGCATCAGGTTGGTCACCTGGCGGGGAATGAACTTCTCCACGTGCTGGTAGGGCCCGTAGTTGTTGGCACAGTTGGAGATCGTCGCCGCGATGCCGTACGACCGCACCCAGGCGCGGACCAGATGGTCGGCGCCGGCCTTGCTGGCCGAGTACGGGCTGGACGGCCGGTAGGGCGTCTCCTCGGTGAACTTCCGCGTCGCGTCCAGGGCCAGGTCGCCGAAGACCTCGTCGGTCGAGACGTGGTGGAACCGGCCGCCGTGCCGCCGCACCGCCTCCAGCAACGTGTACGTCCCGATGATGTTGCTGCGCACGAACGGTTCGGGCCCGTTCAACGAGTTGTCCACATGCGACTCGGCCGCGAAGTGGACGATGACGTCGGACCGGGCCACCAGCCGGTCGACGAGTTCGGCGTCGCAGATGTCGCCCTCGGCGAACTCCACCGATCCGGCCGCCGGCCGCAGCGTGGCCCGGTTGCCGGCGTAGGTCAGCGCGTCGAGCACGCAGACCTCGTATTCCGGATGGTGGCGGAGGGTGTGGTGCACGAAGTTCCCGCCGATGAAGCCGGCGCCGCCGGTCACGAGCATCCTTGTCATGCAAGCACCCTGATCCGGTCGTCTAGGGAGTTACTAGTGACCGCGCCCACGATGACCGGGTGACCGTGAATGTGAATCGCCGGCTGGCGGCGCTGGGACCGATCCTGCTGGACATGCTCGCCCCGGTGGTGAGCTTCTACGTGCTGCACTTCCTGTTCGGCGTGGGCCCGGCGCTCGCGCTGACCGCCGGCGCCGTGGTGGCCGGCCTGCGCGGCGTCTACCGCGCGATCTCCGAGCGCCGGATCGACGCCTTCCCGCTGATGATGATGGTGCTGCTGGCCGTCTCGGTGGCGTTGGTGTTCCTGACCGGCGACCCGCGGCTGGTGCTGGCCAAGTCCGCCGTCACGCCGATCGCCGGCGGCGTCTACGGGCTGGTGACCAGCCTCTTCGGCCGGACCGTCCTGTACGACGTGCTGACTCCGTTCGTGACCCACGGCGATGCCGGGCTGGCTCGGCGCTGGGACCGGGCGTGGGACACGGATCCCGCCTTCGTGCGCTGCGTCAAGCAGCTCAACGTCCTGTGGGGCATCGGGTTCATCCTGGGCGGCACGGCGCGAATCGTCGTGGTCTACAGCGTGCCGCTGGAGATCGGGGTGCTGGCCGGCCTGGTGCCGACGGTGCTCATGGTCGGCGGGCTGGTGCTGGCCACCTGGCTGCGGCGCCGGCCGTTGACCGCGGTGCTGCGCCCCGCCCGGCCGGTGCCCGAGGTGGCGTCCGCCGTCTGAGGGCGGTCGTCCCCGGTGCGGCGGCGTTACCGGGTCAGGACAATCTTCCCGGGTACGCCACCGGAAAGCATGGCCTCGATCCCGGTGGCCACCTGCTTGAGCGGCAGCCGCATCGCGATCCGCGGGCGCGGGCCGGTGTGTACGAGGAAGGCCAGCAGCGCGGCCAGGTCGTCGGCGGTGCCCATGGTGGAGCCGCACAGCCGCAGTTCGCGCCGAACGATCTCGTTCAGGACGGCCCGGGGCGGCCCGTCCACGCTCTCGTCCCGGCCACCGGCACAGACCACGGCACCACCCGCGCGGAGGGCGCCCAGGTGCCGGACCCAGCCGTACTGGTCGGTTCCGGCGTCGAAGACCGCGTCCACCGGGCCGGCGACCGGCTCGCCGGGCCTGGTCACCCGGTGCGCACCCAGCTCGGCGGCGCGAGCGTGTTGACGCTCCGGCGCCACCACCAGCACGGTGCAGCCGGCCGCGACGGCCAGCTGAACGACCGCCGTGGGGATGCTGCCGATCCGCTGCGTGCAGTCGACCAGGACGCGCTGCCCGGGCACCACGCCGGCCGAGACGAACACCATCCGGTACGCGGTCAGCCACGCGGTCGGCAGGCAGGCGGCCTCCTCGAAGGTGAGCGCCTCCGGCATCGGCACCGCGTTGCGCCGCGGCACCGCCACCAGGTCGGCGAACGTGCCCTGGTGGTACTCGCTGAGCACGGTTCGCGCCGGGTCGAGCTGTTCGGGGCCGACCCAGCCGGCGCCGGCCACATTGCTGTGGATGACCACGGGCGTACCGTCGGCCAGCACGCCGGCGCCGTCGCAGCCGAGCGTCATGGGATATCGCGCCGGGTCCACGTGGATGCCGCGCAGGGTGTTGATGTCATGCATGTTGAGCGAGACCGCCCGCGGCGCGACGGCCACCCAGCCCTCCGGTACGAGCGGATCGTCGCGTTCACCGGCCTTCAGCGCGGCGAGCGGATCGGCGGGGTCGGGCTTCGGGGCGTATACGGCGAACAAGGCTTCCTCACAGGACGGTGACGACTTCTTCGTACGGCAGGCGGGGCAGACGGTCGTACCGCTTGGGCAGGCCGGTGCCGATGTTCATCACCAGCAGCGAGCGCAGCCGACCGTCCGGGAAGAACTCGCGGTCCAGCCCGGTCGCGTCGTACCCGATCATCGGGCAGACGGCCAGCCCGGCCGCCCGTACCCCGACGATCAGGTAGCCGATCTGCAGCAGGGCGTTGTACCGGGCGTCCTCGGCCCGCTTCTCCGGCGCCGCGTCCAGGGCCTCGCACATCGCGTTCCCGTGCGGGAACAGGTCCGGCAGCTTCTTGTGGAAGTGCAGGTCGGCGGCCAGGATGATCGGCAGCGGGGCGTGCTCGGTACGCCGGCGGTTGCGCTCGTCGAGGTGGGGCAGCAGGCGCTGGCGGGCCTCCCGGCTGCGCACCATGATCATTCGCAGCGGTTGCTGGTTGAACGACGTGGGACCGTGTTTGACCAGCTCGTAGATGGCGGCCACCTGGGCGTCCGAGACCGGCTCGGCGGTGAACTCGGTGACCGAGCGGGCCTGCCGGAACAACAGGTCCTGGGCGGCTGGGGCGAGTCGCAGCGGATTGTCCATGGCTCAGTACCGCGCAACGACCTCGTACAGCCCGAACGGCCGGTCCCGGCTGGTGTCCTGGTAGGGCCGCAGCGGCGCGGTGACGTCGCGGTGCTCCCGTCCCTGTTCCCAGTCGTGGAACGCCTCCCGGCTGGCCCACTCGCTCATCACCGCGAACGTGCCGGCGGCCGGGCCGAACTCGCGGAGCAGCTCGTTGCCGAGCAGCCCGGGTGTGCCCCGCAGGGCGGTGCTGATCTCGTGGTACGCCCGCTCCACACCCTCCGCGTCGGCGACGGCGAAGATGAGCACGCGGACCCGCCCGCCGCCGCTCACGCCGTCGCTCCCGGTACGGCGGTGACCAGCGCCATGGTGGACATCGACGCGGCCACCCGGTGCGGGCCGAGCCGCTCGAGGTACCGCTGGTGCGCCTCACTGCGCTCGTAGTCGCGGAAGGCGGACTCGTCGGCCCAGTCGCTCACCACGTAGTACGTCTCCTCCGGCCCGGTGGCCCGGGCCAGCCACTGCCCGCGGCTGGCCGGATGCTCGGAGATCCGGGTCGCCCCGGCGCGCCACTCCCGCTCGAACGCCGGCCCGGCTCCCGGCCGGACGCTCATCCGCAGCAGGACCCGGAACGTCGCCATCAGATCCCCCCGATCGCGTCGATGTCCGCGCCGGCGATGTAGCTGGACAGATCGCTGGCCAGGAACAGGGCCACGTTGGCGATCTCCTCCGGCCGGCCCAGGCGGCCGACCGAGGTCATCGCGGTGTAGCGGGCGACGATCTCCGGGGACAGCTCCTTCTCGGTCTGCACCACCCCGGGGGAGATGACGTTGACCCGGATGCCGCGCGGGCCCAGCTCCCGGTTCATCGAGCGGGTCAGCCCGACCAGGCCGGCCTTGGTCGCGGTGTAGTGGGCGCGCAGGGCCAGTCCGACGAACGCCGACCCGGAACCGATGTTGATCACCGACGAGTTGCCGGACAGCAGCGGCAGGGCGGCCTGGACCACCGTGAACACCGAGGTGAGATTGGTGTCCACCACCCGGTGCCACTCGGCCGGCGTCAGCTCGGCGAACGGGACGTGGCTGATCACGCCGGCGTTGTTGACCAGCACGTCGAGCGCACCCAGCCGGTCGCGGCACGTCTGGATGAGCGCCTCGACGTCCTCGGCCCGGGTCACGTCGGCCCGCATCAGATGATGCTTGCCGCTGGTGCCGGCCAGCGTTTCGGCCAGCCGGTCCACATGGTCGCCACCGTCGCGGTAACAGGCCACGACGTCCGCGCCGGCCCGGGCCAGGGCCAGCGTGATCGCCCCGCCGATGCCTCGGCCACCGCCGGTGACCAGCGCCTTCTTGCCCTCGAGTGAGATCGTCACTGGTGCGCCTCTCGTCGTTCGGTCACCACAGCACGGCGACGGTGTTCAACAGGAACGCGGTGGCGGCGAGCAGCGTCCGGGTGGTGTTCCAGAACTGCCACCGCGGGCGCGGGTCGAGCCGGGCCCAGTCGTCCGGGCGTCGTTCCGGGTCGAGCGACATGACGTACCGGTTGACCGGGACGTTGCGGCTGACCGAGATCAGGATGACGCCGGCGAGCAGCACGGCCGCCGCGAGATGCAGCGGACGGATCGCGCCGGTGGCCGCCAGCACCACGTCCAGGATCAGCGCGGTGCCGTTGGCGATCGGCATGATCGGGTCGAAGCGCGGCCGCATGAACTGGACCATGCGCACGTAACCGGTGTAGGGCTGCGCGATCATCATCGGCACGACCCCGATCACGGTGGCCAGCATGATGCCCGCGGCCAGGCCGTTCACCACCGTGGCCAGCGCGCCAAGGGTGTTCTGCCAGCCGGTCATCGGGCCGACGCCGCTTCGAGCTTTTTCTTGATCAGGTTCATCTGCACCGGGGTGTTGGCGTTGAGCCGGTCGGCCATCTGCTGATCGGTGACCGGCGCCGTCGGCTTCATCTGGAAGTCCTGCTTCCAGGTCATCCGGACGCCGCCGTCCTCCTCCCGGTACTCCCAGTAGATGTTCATGTACTCGAACGGGCCGGTCTCCACCCGGTGCGCCCGGACCGTCCTCGTGGCGGCGTCCCGGGTGCGCTCGGACACCCAGCTCCACTGCGTGCCGTCCTCGTCCGGGTGCATGGTGAGCCGGAACCGTACGGTGTCGCCCTCCTCGGCCAGCACCTCGGCCGCGGCGTACTCGCTGAACAGTTCGGGCCAGCGCGGGACGTCGTTGGTGACGTTCCAGACCAGCTCCATCGGAGCGCCGACCCAGACGGTGTTCTCGGTGCGGGCGCTCACCGGTCGGCCCCTCGGGCGTGGCTGATCCGCAGCGGCTCCGCCTCCGGATGCGGCAGGTCCTCGGTGTCGACATGACCCAGCCGCGGTTCCGGGGCCAGCGGGCCCAGGCTGAACACCGCGAAGCTCGGCTCGGAGCCGTTGTTCTCCACCCGGTGCCGTACGCCGATCGGCACCATCAGCCCCTGATTGGCCTCGACCCGCCGGTACTCGCCGTCCACCTGCACGTCCATCGCGCCGCTGACCACGAAGAGGAACTCCTCGGAATAGGGGTGGTAGTGCTCGGCCACGAACTCACCGGGCTGCAGCGTCAGCGCGCCCATGAATCCGCTGGTGGAGCCGACCGTCTTCGGGCCGAGCAGGACCCTGAGGTCACCGCCGCGCCGCCGGTTCGGCTCGACGTCCGCCCACCGGATCGTCGGGGGCCGCTGTTCTGACATGGACTCCTCCTGGCTGGATAGGGCCGGTGGGTAACGGGCCGGCACGCCCATGCTCCGGGCCGGCGTTAGAGACTCACTGGGGCGGCGATGGTGAGCAGCAGCGCCATCGCGGCGAAACCGGTGCGGTACAGGTGCAGCCGCTGCCAGCGCCGCCGCGGATCCGCCCAGCCGGCCGGCACCTCGCCCGCCGGAAGCGCCTTGACCACCCGGTTGACCGGCACGTTACCGAACTGCGAGACGACCGAGACGCCGAGCATCGCCGCGGCCGCCGCGGCGTACAGGAGATGACCGGTACGCACCGCGAGCGTCACCTCGACCACCACGGTCAGCAGCACGGTGGGCGGCATGAACCGGTCGAAGTAGCGGCCGGCGACCTTGTGCGCCTCCACATAGGACCGGGGTGGGAGCGACAGAAACACCGGCACCAGGCTGACCGCCACCGCGAGCAGCACGCCGGCGGTCAGCCCGCTGCCGGCCAGCGCGACCGCGCCGAGCACGGTGGTGGTCACGCCGCCACACCTTCCCGGGCCCGCAGGATCGCCTGCCAGCGGCGGCCCAGTTCGGCCGCCCGGTCCACCGGCAGGGCGTCCGGGCGGTGCCAGAGCAGCGCCCGGTCCTCGGCCGGGAAGATTTCCAGCGACAGCTCGACGGACGAGTCCGGATAGCGCGGCCGGACCCGGCGTGCGGTCGCCCCGGGCAGCGTGAGCACCGCGGGATCGGTGTTCTGCAGCGCGAACGCGACCTGGCAGATCGGGTTGCGCCCGGTCGGCGCCCGGTCGGCGGCGATCTCCTCGATCGGCACGTGCTGGTTCGCCAGCAGGCGTTCGAGCAACCGCCGGCCGTGCGCCACACAGTCGTCGAAGGTGCGCACGGCGGACGGGAACCGCAGCGCGGCCGAGGTGGCGAAGCAGCCGATCACGTCGTCGGCCGCGGGCAGGGTGCGGCCGGACAGCGGCATCCGGACCGCGAAGTCGGTGCCGCCGGTCTCCTCGCGCAGCGTCTGGACCCAGGCGGCCAGCCACTCGGCGGTGCGGCCGGCCGGCAGCTCGAGCGGATGTTCGGCGACCGGTCCGGTCCCACCCGCCGCCGAGGCGAGCGGCAGGTCGGGCACGCCGCGCAGATGCTCGTGCCAGAAGCGGTCCGGCGGGGGCGCGCCGGTCACCTCCTGCCGGACCACGTCGCGATACCCCGGCGCCGGGGGCAGCGCGGCGCCGGTGTACGCGATCGACAGGTCCCGGCACAGAATCGCCTCCGACGAGCCGTCGAACGCCACCCGGTGGACGACCACGACCAGCAGGTGGTCCTCGGCCGTACGGCGGAAGACGGCGGCGCGGATCGGTGGGCCGGCGGAGAGGTCGAACGGCGCGGCACAGAAAGCGCGTACGGCCTCCTCGGCGTAGTCGGTGACCGTGCAGGACGGGTCCGCCCGGGCCGGCTCGGCGGCGATGTGCCGGTGGGAGTGCTGGTTAAGGACCGTGTGCAGGGCCTCGTGCCGGGCCGCGACCGCGCGGACCGCGCTCGCCAGGGCGGCCGTGTCCAGGGGCCCGGTGATCCGGAACAGCAGCGGATACAGCATCTCCGCCGCGCCCGGGCGGTGCTGCTCCGACCACCACATGCGGTACTGGGTGATGGGCAGGTTGGCCACCCAGCGGCTCGGATGCGGCTCGGCCGCCCGCGCCGGTGCCGGCTCGGCGGCCGCGGCACGCAGGGCGGCGGCGATGGCGGCCGGGGTACGCCGGGTCAGCACGGTGTCCGCGCCCAGGCGCAGCCGGCCGGCCAGCCGGATCACGATCAGCGAGTTGGCGCCGGCGTCGAGCAGGTCGGTGTCCGGGCCGACCGGCGTGCCGAGCAGGTCGGCGGCTACCGCCCGTACGGTCGCGACCTGGTCCTCGTCCGGCGACGCCGGGTCGGCGGGGGAGGGCGGCGCGGTCGCGGCCGGTTCGGCCAGCGCGCGGAGCGCGTCGGTGTCGACCTTGCCGTTGCGGTTGGTGGGCATGGCGTCCAGCCGGCGCAGGATCCGCGGCACGAAGGCGGCCGGGAACCGCTCGGTCAGCACCGCCCGGACCGCCTCGGGATCGCCGGTGCCGACGAAGAAGCCGACCGTCTCGGTGCCGTTCGGCGCGGCCAGCAGCACGCTGCGGTGCACGCCGGGTACGGCGTTCATCACCGTCTCGACCTCTTCCGGCTCGATCCGCGCTCCGCGGATCTTCAGCTGCCGGTCGGTACGGCCGGAGAAGTAGAGGATGCCGTGTTCGTCGACCCGGCCGCGGTCGCCGGTGTGGTAGCCGTCGGGCCGGAACCGTTCCGCGGTGGCCTCGGGGTCGCCGAGGTAGCCGTGGCCGAGCCCGTCGCCCGCCAGCACGATCTCGTCGTCGCTCAGCAGCACCTGGGTGTTGGCCAGCGGGACACCGATCGGGATGTCGGTCCCGTCCACTGTGGGCGGAATCTCGTAGGCGGTGGCCAGGATGGTGCTCTCGGCCGGGCCGTAACCGTTCACCACGCGCAGTTCCGGCAGGGCGTCGCGCAGCATGACGACGTGGCCGGGCGATATCCGCTCGCCGCCGGTGAGCACGCACCGCAGCCCCTCCAGGCAGCGCACGTCCTCCTCGATCAGCGCGTTGAAGAGGCTGGTGGTCAGCCACACCGTGTTCACCCCGCCGGCGACGGCGCGGCGCAACTCCTGCGCGCCCGGATGGCCGCCGTCGTAGAGCGCGCTGACGCCGCCGCGGATCAGCGGGCCCCAGAGCTCCATCGAATGGATGTCCCAGCCCAGCGGCGACACCTGCAACATGTGCGTGTCCGCGTCCAGGCCGAGCAACGGGTCGAAGGCGATCCGTGCCGTGCCCGAGTGCGGCGTCAGCACCGCCCGCGGGCGCCCGGAGCTGCCCGAGGTGGAGAAGACGCAGCACGGGTCGGCCGGGGTGCCGGCGAGGCCGGTGACCGGCTCATCGGACTGCCCGGCCGGCCGGGTGTCCTCGTCGATCACCGCCCGGGCACCGCAGCGCCCGGCGATGTCGTCGAACCGGCTCCGCGGCCAGTCGACCGCCCCGCCGACATAGGCGGCCCCGGTGGCCAGCACGCCGAGCAGAACGGCGACCAGGTGCGGGCCGCGCGGCAGCCGTACGGCCACGATGTCGTCGCGACCCACGCCGCGCGCCCGCAGGCGGCGCCGCTCGCCCTCGGCGGCCCGGCCCAGATCGAGATAGCTGATCGCCCGGCCGCGCCACGTGAGCGCGGTCGCCTGCGGCGTCTCCCGGGCCCAGCGGGCCACCAGCGCGTCGACCCGCCCGCCGAGCGGGTAGTCGACCCGCGGTCCGGTCAGCATCATGCGTCTCACCACCGTCCTGAGAGGGTCACCGGCTGAGCACCAGCGCCGAGTTGAAGCCGCCGTCCCCGCGGGCCAGCACCAGGGCGTGCCGCAGCGCGGCCGGCCGCGGCCGAACGGTCACCAGATCCAGCCCCGGCGGCGCCCGCACGCCGACGGTCGGCGGTATCACGCCGTCGCGCAGGGCGAGCAGCGCGGTTGCCACGTCCAGCGATCCGGCGCCCGAATTGAGCCGGCCGGTCATGGTCTTGGGCGCGGTCACCGGCACGCCGCCCGGCCCGAACACGGCGCCCAGCGCTTCCACCTCGGCCGCGTCCAGCTCGGGTATCGCGGCGGCGTCGGCGAACACGACGTCGATGTCGGCCGGGCCGAGCCCGGCGTCGGCCAGGGCCAGCTCGATCGCCCGGCGCAGCGCGGGCGGCCGGCCGGTGTGCGGGGCCGGGTCGAAGGTGGCCGCGTGCCCGGCCACCGTGCCGTAGCCGGACCCCGAGCCGGCCGGGCGGCGTTCCACCACCAGCATGGCGCCGCCCTCGCCCGGCACATGCCCGGCCGCCCGCGGGTCGAACGGCAGATAACAGCGCCGCGGGTCGGCGCTGCGGCTGAGCCGGCCGCCGGCCATCTGACAGACCAGCGCGTACGGCGACAGCGGCGCCTCGGTGCCGCCGACCAGCATCACCGTGGTCTCGGCGCGCAGCGAACGCCGGGCGTGGGCCAGCGCGTCCAGCCCCCCGGCCTGCTCGGCCACCACCACGTCACACGGGCCGCGGGCACCGTTGCGGATGGACACCTGGCCGGTGCTGGCCGCGTAGAACCAGGCGATCGACTGGTACGCACTGACCGGGACCGGCCCGCCGCCCCAGAGCTTCTCCATCTCGTGCTGGCCGAACTCGTTGCCGCCGGTGCTGCTGGCGGTCACCACGCCGAACTCGTACGACGGCACCCGGGCCGGGTCGACTCCGGCGTCGGCCAGCGCCATCGCGGAAGCGGCCAGCGCCATCTGCGTGTAGCGGTCGGTCTGCGAGCGCAGCCGGCCGGGCAGGCAGTCCGCGGCGTCGAAGTCGGGCACCGTACCGGCCAGCGTCGTCGGGTAGCCGCCGGCGTCGAACCGGTCGATCGGGCGGATCCCGCTCTCGCCGGCCAGCGTCGCCGACCAGTACGCGTCGACGCCGATCCCGTTCGGCGCGATCACCCCGACTCCCGTGATCACCGCTTCGGTCATGCCCGTCCTCCGTACCGGGTCAGCACCAGGGCGCTCTGGAAGCCACCGAATCCACTGCCCACGCTCAGCACCGCGTCGAGCCGCCGTTCCCGGGCGACCAGCGGCACGTAGTCCAGGTCGCACTCCGGGTCGGGGACGGTCAGGTTGGCCGTCGGCGGCACCACGCCGTTCTCGATGGCCAGCGCGCAGGCGGCCAGCTCGATCGAGCCGATGGCGCCGAGCGAATGCCCGACCATCGACTTCAGCGAGCTGATCGGCACGCGGTACGCGTGCGGGCCGAGACTCTCCTTGAACGCGCCGGTCTCGTGCCGGTCGTTCTGCGGGGTGCCGGACCCGTGCGCGTTGACGTAGTCGATCCGGGTCGGATCCAGCCGCGCCCGGTCCAGCGCCTGCCGGATGGCCTCGGCCATCTCCCGCCCGGCCGGGTGCAGCCCGGTCATGTGGTACGCGTTGGACCGCGACGCGAAGCCGCTGATCTGGGCGTAGATGTGGGCGCCACGGCGGCGGGCCGCCTCGGCCTCCTCGAGGACGAGTACGGCCGCGCCCTCGCCGAGCACGAACCCGTTGCGCCGGGCGTCGAACGGCCGCGACGCGTGTTCCGGGTCGTCGTTGTCCGGCGTGGTCGCGTTGATCGCGTCGAAGCACGCGGTCGTGATCGGCGAGATCGGCGCGTCGGCCGCCCCGGCCACCATCACGTCGGTGCGGCCCTCGGCGATCAGCTGGGCCGCGTAGCCGACCGCGTCGATACCGGCCGTGCAACCGTTCGAGATCAGCGCGACCGGGCCCTCGGCACCGCAGGCGAGCGCGACCTCACGCGGGATCGTGCTCGGTACGAGATATTCGTACAGATGCGGGGACGCCTGCTCGTGGTCGACGAGCCAGTTGCGGCCCCGGCCGCTGACCGCGAGGTAGTTCTCCTCCAGCCGCATGGTGTTGCCCACCGCACTGCCCAGCGCGACGCCCAGGCGCTCCGGCGGCAGGGAGTCGAACTCGATGTCGCTGTCGGCCATCGCCTCGCGGGCGCTGACCAGGGCGAACTGCACCACCCGGTCGTGGTTGTCGCGGTCCGCCTCGCTGAGCCCGGCGAGCAGCGGGTCGAAGTCGACCTCGGCGGCCACCCGGGACCGGAAACGACCGGGGTCGAACAGCGAGATCGCCCGCGTCGCGGTACGGCCGGACGTCAGCAGCTGCCAGAACGGCTTCGTGCCGATGCCGCCCGGGGCGACCACGCCGATCCCGGTGATGACGACGTCCCGTCCAGCCTCGGACATCAGGCCGACCAGGTGTAGAACGGGTGCGCCGTGGCGTCCGCCGGTCCCTGCCAGGACGGGTGGTACGGCTGCACGTACGGCTTGAGCTGGGTGTTGATCTCGTGCCACAGCGGGTTCTCGCGAACCCGGGCGAGGCCCTCGGCGGCGGGGCGTTCCGACTCGATCAGGTGGAAGTAGAGATCGTGGAACGTGAACAGGGTCCGGCGCCGGACGCCGACCAGGTGCGGCAATTCGGTCGCGTCCGACCTGGTGAACAGGTCGGCGATCCGGTCCAGATCGCCGGGGTCCGCCTTGGCCACGATGAGGGTGCGGTTCACGTCTTCTCCTGTCTGCGAAGGAAGAGATCAGCTGCGCAGTCGGCGGCCGGCGAGCTCGCGGGCGGCGACCGCTCCGCGCAGCGTCTCCAGCTGGCCCTGGGCGGTCGGAGCGAGCAGGGTGAGCCCGAGCGTGGTGACGTTGGCGCGGGCGTACTCGGCCATCCGGGCCGCGACCCGCTCCTCGTCGCCGAGCAGGGACAGCTGGTCGATCAGCTCGAACGGGACCGCGGCGGCGGCACCGGCCCGGTCGCCGGTACGCACGGCCTCGTGGATCCGCGCGGCGGCCGCCGCGAAGCCGAGCCGGGCCGCGACCGCGAAGTAGATGCTGCGCTCCTTGCTGCCCAGGCCGATGAAGTTGGCGAAGTAGGGCCGCAGCGGGGCGGCCGCCCGTTCCGGGTCCTCGTGCATCGACACCGGGATGGACGGCAGCACGTCGAACCCGTCCATGCTCCGGCCGGCCCGGGCCCGTCCCGCGGCCACGTGGGTGAGCGACTCGGCGATGCCGTCCGGTGAGTTGAATACGCCGATCCAGCCGTCGGCGATCTCACCGGTCAGCGCGAGGTTCTTCGGACCCACCGCGGCCAGGTAGACGGGCAGGTCGGCCCGGGTCGCCGCGGCCCGCAGCCAGGCCGGGTCGCCGGTTTCGTCGGGTGGCAGCCGGTAGAACTGGCCGGCGTAGCGGACCGGTTCACCGCGCAGGGCGAGCCGGACCACGTCGACGTACTCCCGGATGCGGCGCAGTGGCCGGTCGAACGGCACGCCGTACCAGCCGAGCGAGACGTCCGGATTGGAGACGCCGAGCGCCAGCCGGAACCGGCCGCCGGAGAGCGAGTCGAGCGTGGCCGCGGTCAGGGCGGTCAGGACCGGCGTCCGGGCCGGTATCTGCATCACCCCGGGGGCCAGCGCGATCGTCGAGGTCCGGGCGGCCAGCGCGCCGAGGACGCTCGGCGCGTCGGACCGGAACCCCTCGGGCACCAGCGCCAGCTCGACCCCGAGCCGTTCCGCCTCGACGGCGACCTCGACCGCGCAGTGGTGGGCCAGGAACACCGCGAGCTTCATCGCCGGCTCTTTTTCGGCCGCGGGGCCACCGCCCGCCCGGGGGGCCTCAGCGCGTTGGATCGCGAACCCCATGCCCACGTCATGAACAGAACCCGCACGACGGCCCTCCCCTGCCCGGAACGGTCACTCGACCGCTCACACCCTGCGCGCGGGCGCTGTGGAACCGCTAGACGCGCGCTCCCGCCCGGCGGCCGGGCCCTAGAAATCCTCGATCGGTCGTCCAGCGGCCAGGTCCTCCAGAAGCCGGACCGTGGCGGCCGGTGTCGGCATGGCCAGCGCCTCGTCGCGCAGCCGCCCGGCCGCCGCCCCATAGCGCGGCTCGGTGAGCAGCTCGTGTACCGCCTTGTCGATTCCGTCCCGGCCGGCGTCGTCGGCGGCGAGATGGATGCCGGCTCCGGTCCGGGCCATCTGCCGGGCGTTGAACTCGGTGTCCGGCAGCGTCGGCACGGCCAGTTGAGGCACCCCCGAGCGCACCGACGCCATGGTGGTGCCGCCGCCGGCCTGGTGCACCACCGCGTCGCAGGCGGGCAGCACCGCGGTCAGCGGGATCGGGCCGGCGTGTACGACGGTGGACGGCAGCTCGCCGAACGCGGCCAGTTGGGAGGTGGGTACGGCCAGCACGATCTCGACGTCCTGCCCGGCCAGCGCGCGGAGCACGTCCGGCGCCCGGTAGGCCGCGTCGATGCCGAGCCCGTGGATGGTGGTGCCCCAGGTGACGCAGACGCGCCGGCGGTCGCCGCGCCGGGTGAGCGCGGGCGGGGCGACCGGGAGCGCGCCGGCGTACCCGATGTAGCGCATGGGCCGGCGCGGCAGGTCGTCGTCCACCTGCATGGCGGTCGGGCACGGGTCGAGCGTCACGGTGCCGGTGATGTCCACATCGGGCACCCCGAAGCGCTCCAGCACCGGCCCGAAGAATCGCTGGGACAGGTTCTGCATCGGGCGGCTGAAGTCGGGCGCCCAGAGCACCCGCGCCGACGGGACCTTCAGGACCGTGGCCAGGATGCCGCCGAGGAACCCGGTCGGCTCGTAGACGATCAGGTCGGGGCGCCATTCCGTGGCGTACGCGTACGCCTCGTCCAGCATCGCCCAGCACCCGTCGAGAACGATCCGCAGCATCTCCCGGCCCAGCCGGTTCTGGGCCTCGTCACGGCGGCGCCCGGCATCCGGCGATCCGCGGCCCTGCCAGCCGCCCCGCCGGCTGAACTCGGCGGCGCCGTCGATCGCGTCCGTGTCCAGCAGCGGCGCGTACCGCTCGCGCAACTGCCGGGTGACGTCGATGTCCGGGCCGACGGCGACGGCCGGCAGGCCGGAGCCGGTGACGACCGGCGCGAACGGCGGGTGGGTGAGGACGCCCACCTCGTGGCCGGCCGCGCGCAGCGCCCAGCCCAGGGGGACCAGCGGCTGGTAGTGGCCGGTTTGCGCCCAGGTCGCGAACAGCACTCGCATCCGGCTACGGTCCGATACGCCGCTAGATTCTCGGTGGCCGCCCCGGCTCCAGCCGGACTCGAAGACGGCCTCGTGAGGCCGCTCAGCGCGC
Source organism: Actinoplanes sp. NPDC051411 (assembly GCF_040682075.1). NCBI lineage: Bacteria > Bacillati > Actinomycetota > Actinomycetes > Micromonosporales > Micromonosporaceae > Actinoplanes > Actinoplanes sp. NPDC051411. The sequence goes on from NZ_JBFBAD010000045.1 coordinate 43,427, forward strand.
CGCCGGCACCCGAGCGAACAGCCGGGCCGCGTTGTCCCGGTCGATCAGGGCCGCGTCCACCCCCGCCGCGGCCAGGCCGGCGTCCAGGGCGGCGGTGCAGGCGGCGACCGGGCGGGCCGGCGCGGCCGACCAGTCGGTGCCGAAGAGCACCTGCGTCGGCGGCACCGCGGCCAGCAGGCTGGGCAGGGCCGACGGCGCGGAGAGCGCGGTGTCGTAGTAGAACCGGCCCAGATAGTCGTCGAAGACCGCCGGGTCGACGTCGAAGAACTGTTCCCCGAGCAGGCGGACCCGGGAGGCGGCGTAGGGCAGGAAGCCGCCGGCGTGGGCCAGGATCCAGCGGATCCGCGGGTACCGGTCCAGCGTGCGGGTCAGCACCAGGTTGACCGCCGCCCGGGTGGTGTCGAGCAGGAAGTCCGCCAGCACGATCGGCGGGGCGGCGACCGGCCGCCCGGGCAGCATCATCGGGTGCACCAGCACGACCGCGGCCCGCCGGTCGAGCTCCTCGAGGAGCGGCCGGTACGGCTCGGCGCCGAGGTAGTCGCCGGCCGACTGGGCGATCAGCACGATGCCGTCCGCGCGCAGCGTGTCGTACGCGTACCGGACCTCCTCGAGCGCGGCATCGACGTAGGGCATCGGCACCGCGGCCAGCAACCCGAACCGCCGCGGATGGGCCTCGCGCAGTGCCGCGACGGATTCGTTCACCGCGGTGACGAATCCGGCCGCCTGCCGTTCGTCGGCGAAGAAGCCGCCGGGCACCGGATTCGAGAGATATCCGAACCCGATGCCGTTGGCCGCGAACACGTCCCACGTCTCCTCGAGCGACCAGGGCAGCACGAAGGGCGCGTTGACCGATCGCAGCATGCGGGCGATGTCCGGGGTGATGGCGTGCTGGTGCACATCGATGCGTCCGTCCACGTGGTCAGCACATCGCGGCCGCCTCGGGCGCCGCTGGGAGCCCGGCTACAGAGTTTCCCCAGCGTGCCGCGCGATCGTGCACGGACACCTCGGAAAGGACTGGATCGTGACCGCAGTAACCGCACCTGTGACCGCACCCGTCGCCGCCGACCCCGTCGCGATCAAGCGGCTCGGCAACGCGTTCTGCGCGGCCAAGCTGCTCCTGACCGCGACCGAGCTCGGCCTGTTCTCCGCGCTCGACGCCGGCCCGGCCACCGCCGGCGACGTGTGCGCCGCGCTGGAGCTGAACCCGCGCGGGGTCGGTGACTTCCTGAACGCCCTGGTCGCGCTCGGCCTGCTGGAGCGCGAGAACGGCCGCTACCGCAACGGCCCGGCCGCCGCCCAGTTCCTGGTGCGCGGGAAGCCGGGCTACAGCGGCGGCTTCCTGGAGCGGGCGAACCGGATGCTCTACCCGGCCTGGGGCAAGCTCACCGAGGCGTTGCGCACCGGTGCGCCGCAGGCTCCGGCGAACTTCAGCCAGGTGGCCGCGAACCCGGCCGTGCTGAACGCGTTCCTGGCCATGATGGACTCGGTGAACAGCCTGCTCGTTCCGGACATCGACGCGCGCTTCGCATGGGACTCGGTCGGCCGCGTGGCCGACATCGGCGGGGCCCGGGGCAATCTGCTCGGCCGGCTGGCCCAGGCGCACCCGAACCTTCGCGGCACGGTGTTCGACCTGCCGACGGTGGCCGAGCCGGCCGCCGAGCACCTGGCCTCCCTGGGCGTCGCCGACCGGGTCGTCTTCCGGCCGGGCGACTTCTTCACCGACGACCTGCCGGCCGCCGACGTGATGATCATGGGGCACGTGCTGCACGACTGGTCACCGCAGGAGCGCCGCCGGCTGGTCGCGAAGTGCTATGCGGCCCTGCCACCGGGCGGCGCCCTGCTCGTCTACGACGCCATGCTCGACGAGGAGCCGGCCGATCTCAGCAAGCTGCTGGTCAGCATCAACATGCTGCTGGTGACCGAGGGCGGCTCGGAATACCCGGTCAGCGAGTGCGTGAGCTACCTGACCGACGCGGGGTTCACCGGAATCACCTGCCACCCGCTGGGCGCCGACAACACGCTGGCCATCGGCTACAAGTGACCGGGTCGACGGGCTATCCGACGTGGACGTACTCCGCCCGGCGGGCGATCTCGTCCAGCAGCGCCGCCTGCCGCAGCGAGGCGTCCCGCAGCTGCGGCAGGTCGTCGCCCTCGGCGACCGCGGCGGCGAACCGGCGGACGATCAGCGCGAACTGGTCCGCCGGGGCCAGCACGATCTCCTCGCGGTGGTCCTGCCGCTCGACCCGGATCACCGGCTGGTGCGTGGACGGCGGCGTGAAGACGCGGTCCAGCATGAGCCGGCCCGTGCTGCCGTTGAGCTCGTAACTCGTCCGGTAGGAGTGCTCCATGCCGAAACACAGCTGTGCGGTCACCCCGGCCGGGTCGGCGAGCAGCACACTGCCACCCAGCACGACCTCGCGAGCCCGGTCGGCCCGCACCACCGCTCCTGCGACGTGCACGGCGGGCCCGAGGAACCGCAGCGCGGCCCGCACCGGATAGACGCCGATGTCGACCAGCGCGCCACCGCCCACGCCGGCCTGGTAGCGGATGTCACCGGGCGGCTTGGGCGGGATGGTGAACGCGCTGGACATCGACCGCAGTTCCCCGATCGCACCCGCGGCGACCAGGCCGGCCACCCGGTCGTGCTGCGGGTGGTGCACGAACATCATGTTTTCCAGCAGGACCAGTTGCCGGGCCCGGGCCAGCTCGAACAGCCGCTCGGCGGCGACCGGTTCGGTGGTCAGCGGTTTCTCCGCCAAGACGTGCCTGCCCGCGAGCAGGGCCCGCTCGACCCACTCGGCGTGCAACGCGGCCGGCAGAGGGACGTACACCGCCTCGACGTCGTCCCGCTCCAGCAGCCCGGCGTACCCGTCGACCGGGACGCCGCCGAACCGCTCGGTGAACCGCTTCGCCTTCGCCGGGTTCCGGCTGGCGATGGCGGCCACTTCGATGCCGGGGTCGGCGGCCATCGCGGGCAGCGTGCGCCGCCAGGCGATGTCCGCGCACCCCAGGATCCCGAACCGCACCGGTCCCGCGTCCGGTCCGGTCCTCACGCTATCCACATCGACCTCCGCGCCTCGGTCGATTCCGGCGACCATTGCTCGCGGCCGCGCTCCAGCAGGCCGACCAGGCAGGTCAGCAGGCACCGGGCGGCGACGTTCACGGTGTTGCCGAACCGAACGAACGTAATGATCTGATCCAGCGTCATCCAGCAGTAGTCGTCGGGTACGTCGAGGTCGAAGTCCTCGCCGACATCGACGATGAGATACCGGTTCTCGGCGCCGAAGAACCGGCCACCCTCCTCGGAGTGCACCACGTCCACCAGCACCCGCGACGCGTCGGCGGCGAGCAGCTCGCCCAGGTACCGCGGCGGCGTCAGGCCGGTCGGCGCCGCGTAGTTGACCGGGTTGCAGCTCACCGTGGCACCGACCTCGACCACATCACGCGTGCCGGCCTCGGTCCGGGCGCTGGTCAGCAGGTGGTAGACGCCGCCCACCCGGCGGGCCAGGAAGCCGATCACACCGCGGCCCACCGGTTTCAGCAACGGCTGCGACCACTGCCGGACCTCACGGTCCGAGGCGGCGACGTGTACGCCGATGACCGAGAAGTAGCGGCCGGTGTCGTGCACCAGCTCGCCGGCGCCGGTCCAGTGCCACCTCGGCACCGACCGCAGCGGGATCGGGCGCTGCGTCAGGTGATAGCTCGAGCGGGCCTCGGACAGCCAGCTCAGCACGTGACCGAAGGGATACAGGGAGGGGCCCTCCGGATGTGGCGCCCGGGTCGGCCCGAGCGACTCGACGAACAGGATGCCGGAGAGGACGGTCCGCGCGTCCATGTTGATCAGGTTCGGGTGTTGGAGCAGTTGAGCGATCTGCGTGACGCTGAGCCAGCAGAACCCGTCGCGGGCCGGTACGTCCGCGTCGACCTGGACGATCATGTTGCGGTTGCGCTTCTTCAGGAACCACGAGCCCTGCTCGGACTGCAGCGCGTCGAAGACGATCCGGCCGCGCCGGGGCGCCACGAAGTACTCCAGGTAGGGCACATCGCTGCCGCCGTGGACCCGCGAGTAGTTGCTGCGGGTCGCCTGCACGGTCGGCGAGACCTGCACCAGGTTGATGTTGCCGGGCTCCATCTTGGCCTGCATGAGGCAGTACACCTCGCCGTCGAGCACCTTGACGAGGAGTCCCAGGATGCCGATCTCGGACTGGATGATGATCGGCTGGCGCCATCTGCCGGAGTCGCGATGGTCGGTGACCACGTCGAGGCCGGAGACGGAGAAGAACCGGCCGGTGTCGTGCACCAGGTTCCCGCTGTCCGGATCGATCCGCCAACCGGGCAGATCGTCGACCCCGGTGCGGGTCACGACGTTGGACTGACGGACCGTCTGCTCGGCGAACCAGTCGTGGAAGTCGGCTAGCCGTGTGAACATGTGCTACCTCCGTGGGTGCGGTCACCGGCGGCAGGCCGCACCGGCCGGCGGACCCGGATCACCGGGACCGCCGGCCGGCCGAGCGAGGACGCAGAGAACGGCGGGAAGAGAGCGCGCACGTCGCGGCCCGTCAGCCGGCGACGGGCTTCTGCAGCACGACCAACTGGCTGACCACGGGGTAGAGCACGCTGAGGTTGTACACGTTCTGGTTGGCCTTGGCCGCGATGCGATCGGCGTCGAACTCGGGGAACCCGTACAGCTCGGCCGGGTCGCCGTGGACCAGCTCCATGCCGGAGTTCTTGACCAGCGAGTACACGTTGATGTTGGTGCCCCAGTAGTTGCGTTCGAGCACGCCGAACGGCGGCAGGTCGAAGAACAGGTCGATCGAGAGCACGGCGCGTCCGCCCGGCTTGAGCAGCTTGCGCATGGCCGCCACCATGTCGCCCGCCTCCTGCTGGTCGACGTGCTCGATCACCGAGATGGCGAAGAGCCGGTCGAACGATTCGGGCTCCAGATCGGCTTCCTGCAGACGCTTCTCGATCAGCGTGACCCGGGAGTCGAAGAAGGACAGGAAACGCTGGTGCAGATCCCGCGCGGTGTTCGACTGGTTCGGCCGGTGCGTGGTCGTCCACCGGCTGTCCTCGGGCACCGAGGGATCGACGTTGTAGACCTCGCAGCCGGCGTCGGACAGGGTCACCTGGAAGCCGCTCAGCCAGCCGCCGACGTCGATCACGCGCATCCCCGGCCGCAGCTCGGCGATGTGGAACGCCCACGGGTACTCGTAGATCCGGGTCAGGCTGTTGCGCTGGAAGCCGAACGGCCCGTAGCGCTTGGGGTCCTCGTCGTCGAACCGGTGCCGGACATCGAGCGAGTTCTCCACGGTGTTGCCGAACGGAGCGCCGTATCTGGCGTTCCACAGTTCGTATTCCTCGGGAAGTTTGCTGGTGGCGATCACGGATCATCCCTTCCGCTCGGCGAGGCGTCACCGATGGTGGACCGGCCGGATGGTGGGCGACTGGTGCTGAGCTCGAAATCGCCTCGTAGCAGCGCGAGACCGGGCGGCCCGCGCCCGAGAGGTTCTCTAGAACCGTGCGGTGAACTTCGGCGGTGACCGAGCCGAAGGGTGAGGTGAGGTGCTGATGGCCACACCGACCATGGAAGTCGACGCCCGGGGCCGGACGATCCACCGGGCCGCGGTGATCGGAGCCGGCGGATTCATCGGCGCGCGCCTGTCCATGGCGCTGGCCGATGAGCACGTCGACACCGCCTGTTTCACCCGGACCGCCCGGGCGCTGGACGACGCCGACGAGCTGAGCTATGCCCTGACCCGCGCGCCGGTCGTCTACTACCTCGCCAGCAGCATCAACCCCGCCCTGGGCGAACGCTACCCGGAGCGGGCGGAGGCCGACCGGCACGCGTTCGCCCGGCTGCTCGCCCGGTTGGCCCGCCGGGACGAGCCACCCGCTGTCGTACTCACCAGCTCGGGAGGCACCGTCTACGACCAGCGGGTGGCACCGCCGTACACGGAGGATTCACCGGTCCGGGCGGCCGGTCACTACGGCGCGGCCAAGCTGGCGCTCGAGGAGGAGCTGCACGCGTACGCCGGCCGGATCCCCGGAGTCATCCTGCGGCTGTCCAACGCCTACGGCCCCGGTCAGCTGGCCGGCAAGGGCCAGGGCGTGCTCGGCTACTGGATGCGGGCCGCGCTCGACGGCCAGCCGCTGGTGGTCATGGGCGACCCGGCCAGCAGCCGCGACTACGTCTACATCGACGACGTCGTGGACAGCATGCGGCGGGTCGGCGACCTGCTGCGGGCCGGGCCGGTCGTCTCCGGCGAGCCGCTCGTGCTGAACATCGGCTCCGGCGTACGGACCTCCCTCGCCGAGCTGATCGACGTGGTGCTCACGGTGCTGGGCCGGGACGTCCCGGTGCGGTACACGGCGGGCCGCGAGCTCGACCGCAAACATGTCTGGCTCGACGTGAGCCGGGCCTACGAGAAGGTCGGCTGGCGCCCGGCGACGCCGCTGACCGAGGGCGTCATCGCCATGTGGCGCTGGACCCGCGAGCGCGGATCGGCGCCGACCTCCCTGTCCGTCACCACAGATGGAGCCCAGCAGTGGCACTGACCGAAGCCATGGCCCGCGCGGGCCAGAACCTGATCAGCAACACCGCCCCGAACGGCAAGGCGTACTGGGCGGGCCGATTCTGGGACCGGGACGCCGCCGAACGGCACCCGGTTCTGGCCGGGGACTTCCTCAAGCAGAAGGACACCATTGCCGACTATCTCGACAAGTACGGCCAGGACGCGGAGGACTCGATCGAGTTCGCCTGCGGCACCGGCGAGTTCACCCGGCTGACCGCGGAACACACCGACGTGCGCTCGATGCGCGCGATCGACATCTCGGCCCAGGGCCTGCGGATCGCCGAGAGCCGGGTGCGGCACGACAACATCACGTTCCAGCAGGCCGACTTCTGGAACGAACACGACTTCCCGCCGGCCGACCTGGTGCTGTGCATCGACGCCATCCACCATCTGGGCCACATCGGTGACGTGGTGCGGCACATCCACAAGTGGGTCAAGCCCGGCGGCATCTTCATCGGCAACCTGTTCACCGGCGACAACTTCCACGAGTTCGAGCGCAAGCGGTACGGCGCGGCCCAGCACCTGTGGCGGACCAGCCTGTTCTTCGGCACCGCCGTGATGATCAAGGTGTCCGGCGGCCGGCTCTACACCGGCTCGCACCGTACCCAGCTGCTGCCGACCGCGACGAGCGAGCAACTCGTGCGCGACGTCTTCCCGGACGTGCTCGAGATCAGCCGGGACCCGTACTTCACCGCGTTCGTGGCCCGGGCCTGAGCCATGCGGATCCTCGTCACCGGGGGCGCCGGATTCATCGGCCGGCGGGTGGTGGGCCTGCTCACCACCGCCGGGCATGGCGTCCGCGTGCTCGACGCGCTGCTCCCGGACACCCACAGCGAGCAGCAGCCGCCCCGGTTCCCCGATGGCGTGGAGTTCATCGAGGGCGACCTGCGCGACCCGGACACCGTGGCGCGTGCGCTCCGGGGGATCGAGCTGGTCAGCCACCACGCGGCCGTCGTCGGCCGGGGCCGGGAGATGCTGGACGCCCCGCACCACGTGTCGTGCAACGATCTCGGCACCGCGAACCTGCTCGCCGCGATGACCGGCGCCGGCATCGGGCGGCTCCTGCTGGCCGGCACCGTGGCCATCTACGGCGACAGCAACTACGACTGCCCGGAGCACGGCCGCGTGAAGCCGCCCCGGCGTACCCGGGCCGACCTCGACCGCGGACGCTTCGAACCGCGGTGCGGCCGGTGCGGCGCCGACCTGCGGGACTCCGCGGTCACCGAGGACGACGTCGTCGACCCGCCGCGGAACATCTACGCGATCACCAAGTTGACCCAGGAATACCTGTGCGAGGCGTGGGCGCGCGAGACCGGCGCCCAGGCCATCGCGCTGCGGTACCACAACGTCTACGGACCCGGCATCCCTTACCAGAGCCCGTATTCCGGAGTGGCCGCGGTGTTCCGCAGCGCGGTGGCGCGGGGCGAGGCACCACAGCTCTACGAGGACGGCAACCCCACCCGCGACTTCGTACACGTCTCCGACGTGGCCGCCGCGACCATGACCGCGCTGACGCTGGACCGGCCGGGCTACCGCGCCTACAACGTCGCCTCCGGCATCCCGCACAGCATCGGCGACGTGGCCCGGGCGCTCTCCGCGGCCCGCGGCGGCCGGCCGCCGGTCGTCACCGGCCAGTACCGCATCGGCGACGTCCGGCACATCGTGGCCAGCCCGCAGCGCCTCATGCGGGAGACCGGATGGCGCCCGGCCGTGGACTTCGAGTCCGGCATGAAGGAGTTCGCTCACGAGCCGATGAGCGGCGGACCGGAGGGCTGACCCGGTGGCGTTACGAGTGATCATCGCCGGCGCCGGCATCGGCGGACTCTGCGTCGCGCACGGACTGCGCGGAGCCGGTGCCGAGGTGACGGTCTACGAGCGGGACCCGGCGGCCGCGGCGCGCGGCCAGGGCTACCGGCTCCGGATCGACCGGCACGGCACCGGCGCGCTGCGCGACTGCCTGCCCCCGGAGCTCTACACCCGGTACGAGCAGACCGCCAATCCGCCGTACGAGTCGGTCGGTGCGGTTTACAACCATCACCTGGAACTGCTCTACCGGCACGCCGAGCGGTCCGGGCGCTGGGATCCGGCCACCGCGGCCCGCGGAGTGCACCGGCTGACGTTGCGCGAGGTGATGCTCGGCGGGCTGGGCGACACGGTCCGGTTCGGCGCCGAGGTCACCGGCTTCGACGCCGGGCCGGACGGCGTACGGGTACGGCTGGCCGGTGGCCGCACCGACACCGCGGACCTGCTGGTCGGCGCGGACGGGCTCGGCTCGGCGGTCCGGCGGGGTCTGGTTCCCGAGGCCGAGGTGGTCGACACCGGTTTGCGTGCCATCTACGGGATGACCCCGCTCGACCCGGCGTTGACGGCCGCGTTGCCGGCCGCGCTGTTCGGCGGCTCCTGCCCGGTGCAGGGCCCGGAACGGCGGACCCTGGCTCTCGGCTCGTATCAGCCGGTGACGCCGCCGGACCGGTTCGGCCTGACCGCGGTGCCGGAATACATGAAATGGACGATGGTGGCGCCGCTGCACACGTATTCGATGGCCGAGCCCGACTTCTGGGCCGCGTCACCGGAAGCGTTGCGGTCGGAAGCACTCCGGTGCGTCGCGGGCTGGCATCCGGCGCTGGTCGACCTGGTCCGCCGCTGCCGCCCCGAGGTCACCTTTCCGCTGGCCATCCGGGGCGCCGCGCACCTGCCCGAACTGCCGGCCGGCCCGGTGACGCTGATCGGGGACGCCATACACGCCACCACACCGGTCGGCGGCACCGGCGCGAACACCGCGTTGCGCGACGCCGCTCTGCTGACCGCCCGGCTCCGCGAGGTGGCCGGGGGCGCGAGCCTCGGCTCCGCGCTGGCCGCCTATCAGCGAGAGATGCGCGAGTACGGCGCGGCCGCGGCCCGCAGCTCGCTGCGCGGCGCGGAGGTCATCTTCCGGTGCGACCCGGTGCCGATGTGAGCACCACCAAACAGAAGTGAGGTATGGCCATGTCGAACTCCACCCGCCCGCCCGGCGTCCCGCCACGGCCGGCCGAGCGCCGGATCGCCGACGCCCAGCGGACCCTGCGCAGCGAGCGGCACCTCTGGCTGGCCACCGCCGCGGACGGCACACCGCATCTGGTGCCCCTGGCGTACGTCTGGAATCACGACGAGTTGGTCTGCGTCACCAAGGAGGCCAACCGGTCGGTCCGCAACGTCGTCGCCTCCGGCCGGGCGCGCGCGGCGGTGGGCACCGCCCGCGACGTGGTGCTCGTCGACGCGACCGTGACCGTCGCCGAGCCCTCCACTGTGGATCCGGTCGTGGCCGCGGTGCTCGATCGCCTGCCGCTGAACCCGGCCCGCGTGCCCGGCGTCGTGGTGTTGCGGCTGCGGCCGTACCGGATCCTCGCCTGGCGCGAGCTCTCCGAGATGCCGGACCGCGTGATCATGACCAACGGCCGATGGCTCACCGACGAGCGCGCGCCGGCGATGCCCGCGAGCTGATCCGGCCGACAGTCGCGCGCCGAGCGGAGGAAAGACACATGGACCGACCCTCGCGATACACCACACGAATTCTGGAGGACCTGACGTTCGTCCTCATGGGCTACTGGTTCTACATCCCGCACGAATGGCTCGCCGAGTCTCCCGCCGACAACCACCAGCGAGTCACCGACCAAGCCGACGACGTGCACGACCGAACCGGCGGCTCCCACTCGACTGAAGAGGTTGGCTGATGAAGGGAATCATCCTCGCCGGAGGGCGGGGCACCCGTTTGCATCCGTTGACGCTGGCCGTCTCCAAGCAGCTGCTGCCGGTCTACGACAAACCGATGATCTACTACCCGCTGTCCACGCTGATGCTCGGCGGCGTCCGGGACATCCTGGTCATCTCCACGCCGGTCGACCTGCCGCTCTTCCAGCGCGTACTGGGCGACGGCGGCGAGCTCGGCCTGCGGATCAGCTACGCGGCTCAGCCGCAGCCGGCCGGCATCGCGGACGCGTTCCGGATCGGTGCCGACTTCATCGGCGACGACCAGGTCACCCTCATCCTCGGGGACAACATCTTCTACGGCAGCGGCCTGCCCGGAGTCCTGCAGGGCAGCATGACCTACGCCGAGGGCTGCACGGTCTTCGGCTACGACGTGAGCGATCCTCGCAAGTACGGCGTCGCCGAGAAGGACGAAGACGGCCGCCTGATCGACATCGAGGAGAAGCCGGAGCACCCCGTCAGCTCGGAGGCGGTGACCGGACTGTACGTCTACCCGAGCGACGTGGTCGACATCGCCCAGAGCCTCAAGCCCTCGGCCCGCGGCGAGCTGGAGATCACCGACGTGAACCGCGTCTACATCCGCCAGGGCCGGGCGCGCCTGGCGTCCCTGGGCCGCGGCTTCGCCTGGCTCGATGCCGGCAGCCACGACGGTCTGCTCAATGCCGGGCTGTTCGTCCAGGTGATCGAGCACCGCCAAGGCGTCCGCATTGCGTGCCTGGAAGAGGTCGCCTACCGGATGGGGTTCATCGACAATCAGGCCTGCTACTCGCTGGGCGAGAAACAGCGGAACTCCGCGTACGGCCGCTACGTCATGGACGTCTCCGGCCTCCGGGCCTGACCCCGGCCGACCGGTTCGTCCCGCGTGCTCGTGCCGATCGAAGGGCGCCGCACGCCGCCACCCTCAGCCGCGGGGTGGCCGGCGCCCGGCGGTCGGTCATCAGCGGGGCTTCACCGCGACGCGGCCCTCGTCCATCCGGATCAGGAGCAGCGGAATGTTGGTCTCCTCCAGCCACTCGTCGACGGCCCGCTTGGCGCCCTCCCACCAGCCGTAGTCGTCGAGCAGCAGAACGCCGCCCGGGACCAGCCGGTCCCACAGGTGCTGGAGCTCGTGCCGGGTCGACTCGTACCAGTCGGTGTCCAGCCGCAGAATGCTGATCTGCTCGGGGAGCGAGTCGCCGGGGATCGTGTCCTCGACCTTGCCCTTGTAGTAGTGGATGCGCTCGGCCGGATAGGGGGCCTGGGCCATGGTCTCCCGCACATCCTCGAGCGACGCGTACGCCCAGACGCCGGAACTCTTGTCGCTCGCGGCCAGCATCTCGGCGGCGCTCTTGCCGTCGTGCCGCTTGTCGTGCTCGGTCGGCTCGCTCATGCCCTCGAACGTGTCGTACAGATGCAGGTCGCGCGTGGTGTCGCCGTTCTCGATCAGGGTCTTGGCGATGGTCAGCATGCTGCCGCCGCGCCACACCCCACACTCCACCACGTCGCCCGCGATCTGGTGCCTGACCACGTACCGGACGGCGAGGATCAGCGCGTTCAGCTTCTCCGGCGAGGTCATGGTCCACGGCTTGACCGAGCGGATCATGTCCCGGGCTTTTTCGTCGAAGTCCGCCGGGAACTTGATCTCCGGCGGGGCGGCCGGCTTCGGCTCGGCCTTGACCACCGGTTTGGAGGCCGGCTTGGGCGCGGTCGGCCGGGGCTTATGCAACTCGTACCCGGTGAGGCCCAGCAAGACTCGGTTGACATTCCTGCGCATTGTCACGTGGCGTAGGGTAACCAGGTTCATAGCTGATGAACAGATTTCAGATCTGAGATGTCCCTGGCGTGTCCGTCGGGCGCCCCCATTTCGGAGAGAGGCGCTTGTCGTCGCAACCACGGTATCTTGAGCCTGGTGGCTATGACTGTCGAGATGGTCGTGCCGGCCTGGATGCATCAGCAGGTCACGGCCGAGCAATACGCGTCATGGACAGAGGGCCAGTGTGCGGGCATCGAGATCGTCGATGGGATGGTCCGCGCGAGTCCGAGCGCGTCCAAGCGGCACAACCGCCTGGCCCGGCTCCTGGCGAACGCCTTGGATCGCGCCGCGGGGCCGGACTGGAACGCTGACACCGACTTCGACGTCCGGCTTCAGGACGTGCCGCTGAACAACCGTCGCCCCGACGTGACGGTGTACCGGGCGGAGACCATTGACGTCACACCGACACGGCCCGAGCATGTGCTTCTCGTGGTCGAGGTGGTCTCACCCGGCTCGGAGACGACCGACCGGGTCGTCAAGGCTGATCAGTACGCGAGGGCCGGCATCCAGTTCTATTGGCGTGTCGAGCAGGCGGCCACTGGTGCGCCTCTCGTTTACACGTACGTTCTCGACCCGGCGACCGGCCGCTACCGCGACAGCGAAATCTTTACCGGCGTCGTCAAACTGGCCGTGCCGTTCTTCGTCGAAGTCGATCTCGGCCAGATCTGATTTCCGTCCACCTCGCCGGCACCGGCCCGGAGATCGGCCGGTTAATGCGATTCGCTTTTCCATACGGGGATCGGGAACTCGGCCCACACGTGTTTGGTGTGGTCCTCGACGTACCAGCCGAGGTCGTCGGCGATGTCGTCGGCGAGGTGCAGCCCGACCCCACCCGGCGTCGATGATGAGGTCTCCCGGGCGACCGGCGGGTCGTCGACGTCGTGGTCGATCACGTACAGCAGGAACACGTGTTCGGTCCGGTGCAGGCGTACCTGGGTCGGCGGCCGGGCGTGGGTCAGCGCGTTGGTCGCCAGTTCGGTGGCCACCAGGGCGATCTTTTCCGGGATCTCGTCGAGCACCCCGCCCTCGGGCATGGGCTGACCGGTCAGCGCCGCGTACAACGAAGAGCGCAGGCTCTGCAGCTGGGTGGCATCGTCGAGAACCCAGCACTGAACGGGCGTGCCGACACTGTCCGGCCGGGAGGCAACTCTCATCACCATGCCCGTTCTATGCCCGGCTTGAGGGAGACGTATTCCGAGCCGCACCGGCTCACAGGGTGATTCGGCCCATCAGCGTGTTGAGCATCGGTCGCCTGAAGCGAGAGCGGACGGCCGCGTCACCCCGGAGTGAACGCCAAACGGCGGCCCGCTGGAACCAGCGGGCCGCCGTTTGGTCAAGCGTGGATCAGAGCGGGCGGATGTTCTCCGCCTGCGGGCCCTTCTGGCCCTGGGTGATGTCGAACTCCACCTTCTGGTTCTCGTCGAGGCTGCGGAAGCCGCTCGTCGCGATGGCGGAGAAGTGGGCGAAGACGTCGGCGCCGCCGTCGTCCGGGGTGATGAAGCCAAAGCCCTTGTCGGCGTTGAACCACTTCACGGTGCCTGTAGTCATGTCTGCTCCTATGCAGGGTTGTTCGAGACCGCACTATACGGACTCGCACGCCGCCGCGTTGATCACCCGCGCCGAACCGACACGACAACGAAAAGGCGCCTGGAGGGGGTTCAGATGACCCATCAGGCGCCGAACACGTCTACGGAAATCAAAACTGCAACGGGGACACCCTAGCACCGTCGCGGATCCGCCGGGGGCGGGGCGGTCACAGATCGAGTCGAAGTTCGGGATTCCGGCCCGCCACCGAGCGCATCCGCCACCGGTCGGGGAACAAGGCGAGCAGGGCGTCGTCGCGTACGCGGGTCATGACCTCGACGCCGGCGGCGCTGCGCAGGATCTCCCGGCCGGCCGGGTCGGTGCGGGCCGCCACCTCGTACGGCAGGCGGTCCAGCTGCACGCGTACCCCGAATTCGGCCTCCAGGCGGTAGGTGGCCACTTCGAACTGCATCGGCCCCACAGCGGCCAGTACAGGGGCCTGCTCGCCGCGCTGGTCGGAGCGCAGGACCTGGACCACGCCCTCGGCGTCGAGCTGCTCGATGCCGCGCCGGAAGCGTTTGAAGGCCGTGGTGTCGGAGGTGCGCGCGACGGCGAAGTGCTCCGGCGGGAACGACGGCAGCGGAGGGTATTGCACGGGGGTCTGGGTGTACAGGGTGTCGCCGATGCCGAGCGCGGTGGCGTTCACCAGGCCGACCACGTCGCCGGGGTAGGCCTCGTCGATCGTGTCCCGGCCCTGCCCGAAGATCTGCTGGGCGTACTTGGTGGTGAACGGCCGGCCGGTGCCGGCGTGGGTGACGACCATGCCGCGTTCGAACCGGCCGGAGCAGATCCGCATGAACGCCACCTGATCGCGGTGAGCCCGGTTCATGTTCGCCTGCACTTTAAAGACAAAACCGGAGAAAGCGCCATCGACCGGCTGATCCGCGCCGGCGGTGGTCGGGCGGGCCGCCGGCGGCGGCGCCAGCTCCACAAGAAGATCCAGAAGCTGCCGTACGCCGAGGTTGGCGACCGCCGCACCGAACAGCACCGGCGTGCTCGTGGCAGCCAGGAACGCGGCCTGGTCGTGGTCGGCGCCGGTCATCGCGAGCAGCTCCAGCTCCTCGGCCGCGGTGTCCCAGTCCGCGCCGTACCGCCGGGCCGCCTCGTCCGTGCCCATCTCCTCCTCGATGGGCAGCCCGGCGCCGCCGGGGGAGCGCTGCATGCGGGTGAACACGCCGGTGCGGCGGTCGATCACGCCGTGGAACTCTCCGGCGATACCGACCGGCCAGGTCAGCGGGGTCGGCTTCAGCCCGATCGGCTGCTCGATCTCGTCCAGCAGCGCGAGCGCGTCGTGGCCGGGCCGGTCCCACTTGTTGATGAACGTCAGCACCGGGATGCGGCGCTGCCGGCACACCTCGAACAGCTTCAGGGTCTGCGGTTCCAGGCCCTTGGCCGCGTCCAGCAGCATGACCGCGCTGTCGACCGCGGTCAGCACGCGGTAGGTGTCCTCGGAGAAGTCCGCGTGGCCGGGCGTGTCCAGCAGATTGATCACGGTGTCGCGGTAGGCGAACTGCAGCGCCGCCGACGTCACCGAGATGCCGCGCTGCTGCTCCATGGCCATCCAGTCGGACACCACGCCACGCCGGTCGCCCTTGCCGTGCACCGCGCCGGCCTGCCCGATCACCCGGGCGTGCAGGGCCAGCGCCTCGGTCATCGTCGACTTGCCGGCGTCCGGGTGGGAGATCACCGCGAACGTACGCCTCCGGCCCGCTTGGGCGGCGACCCCCGCCGACGACGCCAGCACGTTCTGACTCACGATCCGCTCCCCACGATCACATCCTCGACGCCTCGATCGTGCGTCCGGTGAATGACCTAGCACGGTATCCTCTCGCCGGCGACGGCAGGCCTGGACCGTGATCGCCCTCACCCGGCCGCCCCTTGGCGCCAGTTCTTACGAGGTTCTTTCCTAGCGCTTACCGGGCCCTCACGCATCGATGGAGACCTCATCGGCCGCGGCCTGGCGGCCGTACCCCCGGCCGTCAGCGGGCGCTCCGTCAGCGGGGCTCCGCCCAAGGAGGGGATCCAGATGCGACCTCGGAGAAGAAAGCTCAGGATCGGGGATTCGAAGACCGCCCGCCACCTCGCGGTGCTCGGCGTTCTGGTGGCGACCGGCGCCGTGACGGTGGTTTTCGTCTCGAGCGGCGGCCGGGGCACGGCCTCCGCGTCGACCGGCCTCGACGAGTTCGTGCCGATCGAGCGGGTCGCGGCCGATGTCACGGTGCCCCGGCCCCGGCGCGGCGCGGCCACGGGCGTTTTCACGGTCGACTGCGGCACGAACGGCAACGGCAAGTTCAGCCCGGACAACCCGGTCGCGCAGCCCGGAATCAAGAACGGCGCGGAGCACGTCCACGACTTCGTCGGCAACCTGGCGATCACCGCCGACACCCCGGACGCGGTGCTCGCCGCCTCGGGTACGACGTGCCGGGACGGGGACCGGTCGGCGTACTTCTGGCCGGTCGTCCGGATCGACAAGTCGGTGCGGGCCGGCGGCGGCGCGAACGCCGGCGACAGCGCGCCGACGGTGTCCTGCCCGGACGTCGCGGGTAAGCTGCCCGCCTCGCCGGGCTCGGTGGCCCGCGCGGTCAAGCAGCAGCTGGCCCGGCTGGACCGGCTGTCGGCCGCGGCCGACCGCGCCCTCGCGGCGCACGGAACCCGGATCGACGCCCGGTTCAACAACACCGTCCTCGCGTCCCTGCGGGCTCAGCGGGCCGGGGTGGTCAAGCAGATCAGCCGGCTCCTGGCCGGTGCCGGGCACAAGCCGGCCGGCCTGGTGTCCACTGTCGACTGTGACATCAGCTACGACGGCTCGCACGCCGAGCAGACCGCCGCGGAAGCCGCGCTGAACGCGGCCACGCCGACGGTGTCCTGCCCGGGCATCAAGGACCACCTTCCGGACGTGCCCGATCGGGCGGTCGACGAGGTGAACCGGGACCTCGGCGAGCTCGACCAGCAGATCGCGGAGGCCGACCAGCAGCTACTCGCCGGCGCCGGTTCGGGCGAGACCGACGCGATTCTCGGCCGGCTCAGGGCGGAGCGGAGCGCGGCGATCAACCGGATCGGGATCGCCGTCCGGGCGGCCGGTCTCGACGCGTACGCCGCATGCGCCGTGAACGGCGCGGTCCCGGCACCCACTCCGTCCACCAGCGGCGCGGCGCCGCTGCCGGACCCGTCCGGCCCGAACCTGGAACTGCCCGGCAACACCGGCCGGATCCTCCGGCCCGCCTCGGTGCTCATCGAATATCGGGGCAACGCGACCGGCAAGGTGACGCCGATGCCGAAGTTCCTGCGGGCGCTCACCGGCGATGCCAAGCCGACCAGCCGCGGCCCGGCCAACGCCCGGGCCGCCTGGACCTGTTCCGGCTTCACCGACCGGCTCTCCGACAAGTACCCGATCTGCCCGGCCGGGCGGCAGGTGCTGCGCGTGCACGACTTCCCGGGCTGCTGGGACGGCAAGAACCTGGACAGCGAGAACCATCGCTCGCAGGTGGCGTTCGCCGACCGGCGGACCGGTGCGTGCCCGGCCGGTTTCGTGGCGATCCCGCAGCTGCGGATCACCATCGCGTACGACATCCCACTGAAGGTCCAGCAGCTCGGCCAGTACGCACTGGACTCGTTCCCGGAGGAGAACCACAACCCGTTCTCCGATCACGACGACTTCATCAACGTCAATTCCAACCGTCAGATGCAGAAGATCGCCGCGTGCATCAACGCGGGCCGCCGCTGTTCCTGACCGCCGGGACCGGGCCACCGCGCCGCTCAGTCGAGCGGCGCGGTGGACTCGCGGGTGACCAGGCGGCAGCCGATGGTCTCGACGCCGGAGCCCAGCGTGCCGTCGATCGCGGCGAACAGGCGCCGGGCGGCGAGGCGGCCCAGTTCTTCGAGGTTCATGTCGATGGTCGTCAGCGGCGGCCGGGCGTTGACCGCGAGGATGTTCCAGTTGTCGAAGCCGATCACCGCCACCTGGTGGGGGACGGCGAGTTTCTCCTGGTGCAGGACGTCGAGGACGCCGCGGGCGATCTCGTCCGAGCCGGCGAAGATGGCGTCGATGTCGGGGTCGCGCTGCAGCAGCATGCGGGTGGCACCGCGACCCCAGGCCTCGGACCAGGCGCCGAACCAGACCTGGTCGCCGGCGAGCGGGAGGCCTTCGGCGGCCAGGCGGTCGAGGGCGCCCCGGGCGCGATCCTGCGCCGCGCCGTAGGAGGGGTCGCCGGTGATGTGGGCGATGCGCCGGCGGCCGTGGCGGATCAGGTGGTCGACGGCCATCGTGCCGCCGCCGACGTTGTCGGTGACCAGGGACAGGTCGGCCGGGTTGTCGGACGGGGCGTAGGCGTAGATGACCGGCACCGGGAGTTCGCCCAGCGACGGCCTCGCGTCGGGGCGGGCGCCCACCACGATCAGCCCGTCGACCCGCCGGGACAGCAGGGCGCGCAGGTGGTGGCGTTCGCGAAGGTTGTCGCCCCGGGCGTCGCAGAGGAACACCGACGTCTGGTCGGAGCCGAACGCGTCCTCGGCGCCCATGAGGATCGGAATCGAGAAACGGCCCTCGAGGTCGGACGTCAGCAACCCGACCGTTCCGCTGCGCTGTGTGATCAACCCCTGCGCGAGGGTGTTGGGCGAGAACGACAGTTCCTCCGCCGCCTGAACGACCTTGGCACGAGTCGCGGCGCGGACCTGTGGCTGATTGTTGAGCGCCTTCGACGCGGTCGCGATCGAGACGCCCGCGAGCTTGGCGACGTCACGCAGCGTAGATCGGCCGGCCGGGCGCGGACCATCCGCAGTGGACCCCTGCTCCATCGGACCCCTTGACAACAGTTTTTCCTCCGTATTACGTTCCTGAAAACGTTTTCGGTTTTCCGCCAACTCCCCCGGAAAAACGCCTCTTAGCTGCTCAGGCCCAACAGGTTCTGCGGGCAAGGGTACCTGCTGGGCGTCCTCGACCGAAACGGCCCGAAACCTTTGCGGTTTGTCTCGGAGGGCAACGTGCGGCTCGACATATCCAACAACATGCGCAGAGCGATCGCGGGGATCGCCGTCGCAACCTTGACCATTTCAGGGCTGGCCGCGTGTGGGGGCGGCGACAAGGGCACGGCCGCCGCGCCGGCCGGGGCGGGCGTCGACGGCGTCGACGACGGTTCACCACTCACACTGTGGACGCGGGCGCCGCTGGAGCTGCAGGCCAAGGCCCTGGTTCAGGCCTACAACGGCAGCCACAAGAACCAGGTGAAGCTGTCCATCGTCCCCAACGACGACTACGTGGCGAAGGTGGGCGCGGCGGCCGGCAGCGGCGACCTGCCCGACCTGTTCGCGGCCGACATCGTCTACGTGCCCAACTGGGCCAAGGCCGGTCTGTTCGCCGACCTGACCGACAGCATCGCCAAACTTCCGTACGCCGACAAGATCAACAAGGCGCACCTGGCCGCCGGCACGTTCGAGAACAAGAAGTACGTTCTGCCGTTCGTCCTCGATCTGTCGGTCATGTTCTGGAACAAGGACCTCTACAAGCAGGCCGGTCTCGACCCGGAGAAGGGCCCGGCCACCCTGGCCGAGTTCAAGGAGCAGGCCCTCGCCGTACAGAAGCTGAACAAGCCCGGCGTCAGCGGCACGTTCTTCGGCGGCAACTGCGGCGGCTGCAACGTCTTCACCTGGTTCCCGATGATCTGGGCCAGCGGCGAGGACGTCATGAACCCCGAGGGCACCAAGTCGCTGCTCAACGGGACCGCGGCGAAACAGGTGTACTCGACCTGGCACGACCTCCAGGCGGCCGGCGCCGTCGCGCCCGGTTCCAAGGAGGAGACCGGCGCCACCTGGGTCGCCGCGTTCCAGCAGGGCAAGGTCGGCGTGATGCCGTACCCGGCGACGCTGCTTCCGACCGCCGACAAGACGGTCAAGGTCGGCGTGGCGCCCATTCCGGGCGTGAACGGCGGCGGCTCGACCTTCGTCGGCGGGGACGGGATCGGTGTCTCCAAGGACTCGAAGAAGTCCCAGCAGGCCTGGAACTTCCTCGCCTGGATGATGTCCGAGAAGGGGCAGGTCGACGTCCTGGCCAAGAACAACACCTCGGTGGCCCGCAGCGACCTGGTCGACAACCAGTATTCGGCCAAGGACCCGCGGGTGGCCCTGATCAACGAGGTCGCGGGCCGGGCGGACAGCAAGACCCCGGTGGCCGTCAACTTCCAGCAGGCGTTCAACGCCCCCGGCAGTCCCTGGGTCACGTTGTTCCGCAACCAGGTCTACGGCAACGGGTCGTCCCTGGACAAGGACAACGAGGCCGTCACCCGGGCTCTCGGCCAACAGTGACCGTGCGAAGCCTCCCCGCCCTCGCGGCGGATGCTCCTCCCCGCCGGCGGCGCTGGTCGTCGTCGTTGGCGGGGTGGGGGTACGCCGCTCCCACCGCCGCGTTCGTCCTGATCTTCTTCGTCGTCCCGATCGGGATCGTGGCCCGCATGTCGGGCTCCGACTGGAAGCTGTTCACCGGTGACCGGGGCTGGAACTCGGGGAAGAACTTCCAGTCCGCCCTCGACGACCCTCTGCTCTGGCCGTCGGTGCGGTTCACCCTCGAATACACCGTCGTCACCACGGTCATCCTGCTCGGACTGGCCCTCGGGCTCGCGCTGCTGGTGCAGGAGTCGAGCCGCTGGACCGGCTTCCTGCGTACGTCGTTTCTGATTCCCTCGGCCCTCGGCCTGGCCTCCGCCTCGCTGTTGTTCTATGCCCTCTATTCCCCGCAGAGCAGCCCGCTGCTCGGTTTCACCGACCGGCCGATCTCCTTTCTGGGCACGCCGATGTCGGCGCTCTGGTCGACCGTGGTGCTGATCGTCTGGCGCTATGCCGGCTTCTACATGCTGCTGCTGGTCGTCGGGCTGCAGAGCATCTCCGGTGACGTCTACGAGGCGGCCCGGCTCGACGGCGCCGGCCGGTGGCAGACGTTCCGCCGGATCACCCTGCCGCTGCTGCGGCCGTCCCTGGCCCTCAGCACGATCCTGTGCGTCACCGGCTCCCTGCTGGCCTTCGACCAGTTCTACATCCTCACCAAGGGCGGCCCGGACAACAGCACCATCACCATCGTCCAGCTCGTCTACAACTCGGCCTTCCAGGGCCATAACGACCTCGGCCGGGCGGCCGCGCTGTCGATCCTGGTGCTGGGCGCCCTGCTGATCATCAATGTCGTTCAGTTCCGTGGCCTACGCGGCAAGGAGAACTGATGCTGCGCACCCCCTCGCGCGTCCTCACCGGCGCGCTGGCCCTGCTGTTCCTCTTTCCGCTCGGCTGGGCGGCGGTGGCCTCGGTCAGCCCGCAGGCCGGCACCGCCCAGATCCACGGCTGGGGCCTCGGCAACTACCAGACCCTCGCCCATTACCAGGCCGGTATCGGGCAGTACCTGCTCAACTCGGCCGAGGTGTCGCTGATGACCGTGGTGTTCACGCTCGTCGTGTCGGCCCTCGGCGGCTACGCCTTCGCGACGTTCACCTTCCCCGGCCGCAACGCGCTGTTCCTGGTGACGCTGGCGATCCTCATGGTCCCGTACGCGACCCTGCTCATCCCGCTGTACGTGCTGCTCAACGACATCGGCCTGCAGAACTCGCTGGTCGGGCTGGCCCTGGTGCTGACGATGTTCCAGCTGCCGTTCGCGGTGTTCATGATGCGCATCTCGTTCGAGGCCGTGCCCAGGGAACTGCGTGAGTCGGCGCTGGTCGACGGCTGCGGCAGCTTCCAGGCCCTGCGGCGCATTCTGCTGCCGGCCGTCCGGCCGGGCCTGATCACGGTCGGTATGTTCGCCTTCCTGGCCGCCTGGAACGACTTCATCACGCCGCTGGTGCTGATCAGCGATTCCGCCAAGGCGCCCCTGCCGCTGGCCGTGGCCAACATGCGGCAGCAGGTCATGGGGATCGTCGACTACGGCGCCACCGAGGCCGGCGTGGTCGTGCTCGCGCTGCCCTGCATCTTGATCTTCCTCGCCCTCCAGCGGCACTACGTCCGTGGGTTCATGTCCGGCGCACTCAAGGGATGACACACGTGACCATCTCCAGCATTGACCACGCCACGCCCGCCGCGCCGACGGCCGGACGACTGCGCCCTCTGGACCTGCGTGAGGTCAGCCTGCGACCGGGTTTCTGGCAGCGGCGCCAGGACACCAACCGCCGTGCCTCGCTCGAGCACATCGAGTACTGGCTGGAGCGTACGGGATGGCTCGGCAACTTCGATGCCGCCGCCGAGGGGCGGTTGCCCGAGGCCCGCCGGGGCCGCGAATTCTCCGACACCGAGATCTACAAGCTCCTGGAGGCGATGGCCTGGGAGCACGGCCGGACCGGGGACACCGCCGTGGAGGAGCGGTACCGGGCGATCGTGCGCCGGGTCGCCGCGGCGCAGGAGCCCGACGGCTACCTGAACACCAACTTCGGGCGGCCCGGCCAGGCCCCGCGCTACAGCGATCTCGAGTGGGGGCACGAGATCTACTCGTTCGGCCACCTCATCCAGGCTGGCGTGGCCCGC
Organism: Actinoplanes sp. NPDC051411; assembly: GCF_040682075.1. Lineage (NCBI taxonomy): Bacteria > Bacillati > Actinomycetota > Actinomycetes > Micromonosporales > Micromonosporaceae > Actinoplanes > Actinoplanes sp. NPDC051411. Next base: position 65,609 of record NZ_JBFBAD010000045.1, read on the forward strand.
GCCCGGACCGCCGGCCCGGACGAGCTGTTCCAGGTCGCCGTGCGAGCCGCCGACCATGTCTGCGAGGTGTTCGGGCCGGACGGGATCGCCTCGGTGTGCGGGCACGCCGAGATCGAGCCCGCCCTCGTCGAGCTGTACCGGGTAACCGGCGAGCGCCGCTATCTGGAGCAGGCCCGGCTGTTCGTGGAACGCCGGGGCAACCAGGTCCTCTCCGACATCGAGTTCGGCCGCTCCTACTTCCAGGACGACGTGCCCGCGCGACAGGCGGAGGTGCTGCGGGGGCACGCGGTCCGGGCCACCTATCTCGCCGCGGGCACGGTGGACGTGGCGGTGGAGACCGGCGATGCCGAGCTGCTCGACGCGGTGACCCGGCAGTGGCACGCCACGGTGGCCCGGCGTACCTATCTGACCGGCGGCATGGGCTCGCGGCATCAGGACGAGGCGTTCGGCGAGGACTTCGTGCTGCCGCCCGACCGGGCGTACTCCGAGACGTGCGCGGCGGTCGGGTCGGTGATGCTCAGCTGGCGGCTGCTGCTGGCGCACGGCGATCCGGAGTACGCCGACCTGATCGAACGGACGCTGTTCAACGTCATCGCCACCTCGCCGGCCGACGACGGCCGTGGCTTCTTCTATACCAACACCCTGCACCAGCGGGTGCCCGGCACCGAACCGGAGCCGGACAAGCTCGTGCCCCGCGCCGCGTCGAGCCTGCGCGCACCCTGGTTCGCCGTCTCCTGTTGCCCGACCAATCTGGCCCGCACCTACGCCAGTCTCGCCGCCTATCTGGCCACTGTGGACGACGAAGGTCTTCAGATCCACCAGTACGCCGCCGCTTCGATCAACACGACCCGGTTCGGCTGCGAGATCGACACCAGTTACCCCGACGAGGGGCGCATCACCGTCCGGATCACCGAGACACCCGAGACTCCGTGGACGCTCAGCCTCCGGATCCCGCACTGGGCCACCGGAGCCACCCTCGACGGCCGGCCGGTGCAACCCGGTTGGGCCCGTCTGCGCCGTCGCTTCTCCCCGGGTGACGTGGTAGTGCTCGACCTGCCCCTGCAACCCCGCATCACCGCGCCCGACCCGCGCATCGATGCCATCCGCGGCTGTGTCGCCGTCGAACGCGGACCCGTCGTGCTCTGCGCCGAGTCCGTGGACCTGCCCCCGGGCGTGGACCTGAACGCCCTGCGGGTACTCCCGCACGCCGAGGAACGCGACGGTGCCGTCGTCGTCACCGGCCTCACGGCCAAGCCGGCCGGATCCGGCTGGCCGTACGGCATCGCGCCCGAACCCACCACCGGGACCGTCGACGTCCCACTGCGTCCTTACCACCGCTGGGCCCGTCGTGGCCCGTCGACCATGCGCGTCTGGCTGCCCCTCGCCGACGGAAGGACCGATCCGCAGTGAAACTCACCAAGTACGGGGTCGTCGCGGTCGTTCTCGCGTCGGTCCTGACGCCGACCGCCGCCCAAGCGGCCCCCAACGCCGACACCCCCTATCCCACGTTCAAGGGCGACGCCGACCCGGTCCCGGCCGAGGGAACCGGTTACCACGTACGCAATCAGCTCCAGTCCATCTTCGACGCCGATGTCGCCGCCGGCGCCGGATCGAGCAGCGACCAGGACTTCTGGATCGACCGCATGCTCGCCCGCACCGGGAACCAGCCGGGCGGGTCGAACGGCGACGCGAACCAGTACCTGTTCAGCCGCGGCCGGGCCGTGTTCATGAAGACGCACAACCCCGCCGTGCTCGGATTCGGCGGCGAGGTCGCCTACATCGAGACGATCGCCGGCGGCCAGGGCGCGTACACGATCACGGCCTCGGTCAACGGCGCGGACGTCACGCTCACCGAGGACGCCGCGTCCCGCAAGCAGACTCCCAGCTACTTCCGCGGAGTCTTCACCGACACCGCGGCCGGCCTGCGGGTCATCGAGACCAAGTTCATCACCGACAAGAACGTCGCTGTGGCGAACCTCGACCTGTCCAGCACCGACGGCTCGGCGAAGAACGTCGTGCTGACGGCCACCTCGCCGTTCGCCAGCACGGCCGACGGCGACGAGCTGAGCGGAGCGGTGGGCGCGTTCAACAAGCTCACCACGATCTTCCCGCGGTTCTCCGGCGACGGCTTCGCGCCGGCCGGCGGCACGCTGAGGCAGACGGTCGCGGTGCCGGCCGGCGGGGCGGCGACGACCAAGCTCCAGCTCGGCTTCATCACCAAGGAGGAGCCGGAGTCGACGACGGAGTATCAGCATTTCAAGGGACTCGCCCCGGGCGCGGCGTACACCGAGCAGGTCACGGCCTACAACCGGTGGTGGGCCGACAACGTGCCTTATCTGGACACTCCCGAGAACAACATCGACAAGACGCTGTTCTACCGCTGGTGGCTGATGCGGTACAACTTCCTCGACGCCAACCTGCCGGGCAACGACTACCAGTTCCCGACGTCGATGGAGGGCGTGCTCGGCTACAACAACGCGATCGTGCTGTCGGTCGGCATGTTCGTCGACGACCTCAAGTACTTCCGGGATCCGGTCTACTCGTACGGGCCCTGGGTGTCGGCCGGTGAGGTGTCCAAGAGCTCGAAGTACGTCGACAACCCGGGCGACCCGGCCAACTGGTCGAACAGCTACACGGAATACCTCTCCGAGGCGGCCTGGCGGTCGTACGAGCTGCACGGCGGCCCGAAGGCGATCGCCGAGAACCTCGCCCGCTACTCCGAAGACGACGTCAAGGGGCTCCAGCAGGCGTACGACACCAACGGCAACGGCCTCATCGAGTACAACTGGGCCGCGATGACCGGCAACGACGCCGACGCGGTGTCGTTCGACTGGCGGCCCGGCAACATGGACCGCACCGAGAACGCGTACCTCTATTCGAACGCGAAGGCCTCGGCCGCCGCGTACCGGACCGCCGGCGACACCGCCAAGGCGGCCGAGATGGACGCGCTCGCCGAGAAGATCAAGGCGGCGGTCCTGCAGTACCTGTGGGAGCCGGCCCGGACCACCCCGGACGAGATGGGGCTCTACGGCAACCTGCTCAAGCACAGCCTGGTCGACGGCAACGTCAAGGTGCCGTGGAAGGAGATCAACAACTACTACCCGTTCTCGGTCGGGCTGATGCCGAAGCCGGGCGACGCGGACTACACCCAGCCGTACGTCGAGGCGCTGCGGCTGTTCGCCGACGACAAGCAGTACCCGATCTTCCCCTTTACCACGGCCAACCAGGCCGACAAGGCCGCGGCCGCCGCGCAGGGGGACCCGGGCAGCAACAACTTCTCGGTGATCAACTCGACGGTGACCTTCCGGATGCTCTCCTCGGTGTTACGGAACTACCCTTCGCCGTACCTGAACGCCGAGTGGTACAAGAAGCTGCTGTACTGGAACGCCTTCGCGCAGTATCAGAACGGCGACAACCGGTACCCGGACCAGAACGAGTTCTGGGCCGACGGCTCGGCCGCGGACGGCGGCAGCGTCGGCTACCGCTCGTGGATCCACCACACCATCCTCGGCGCCACCAACTTCACCGTCATCGAGGACGCGATGGGCCTGCGCCCCCGCGACGACGCGAAGCTGGAGCTCGACCCGATCGACATCGGCTGGGACCACTTCACCGCCAACAACATCCGCTACCGCGACAAGGACCTGACGATCGTCTGGGACGCGCCGGGCGGCACGAAGTACTACGGCGACACCCCCGAGGGCTACTCCGCCTACCTCGACGGCAAGCTCGCGTTCACCGCGGACAAGCTCGGCAGAATCGTGTACGACCCGGCCACGGGCACCGTTTCCGCGGCGCCGGGCATGACCGTCACCACCGCCGGGCAGTCGTCGATCGACGCGCCGCAGGACGTACGGTTCGCGGCCGGCGCCCGGATCGTCGACGTGATGGCTAAGGCGGGCGCCGACATCGCCCCGGCCAGCACCGGCTCACCGGATCTCGCCCAGGGCAAGCCGGTCACCGCGACCTTCTCGGCCAGCGGGCGCGCCCCGGCCGGGGCGGTCGACGGCACCACCGTCAACGAACCGTTCTGGGGCACGGCCGGATCGCCCAACGCATCCGACTCGATCGACATCGACCTCCAAGGCTCCAGAAAGGTCGATGACGTACGCGTCTACTTCTACAAGTCCACGACGACCGCGACCGTCGCCGGATACTCGGCGCCGGCCCAGTTCACCGTCCAGTACGACGACGGCGACGGCTGGAAGACTGTCCCGGGCCAGAGTCGCTCGCCGGCCTACCCGCAGGGCAACCTCAACCAGGTCCGGTTCCCCGAGGTCCAGGCGAGCAAGCTGCGCGTCACTGTGCAGCACGCGCCCGGCTCGAAGACCGGCATCAAGGAGGTTCAGGCCTTCGACACCGGCGTCGCCGCACCACCGGCCGACAACGCCCCGCCGCTGGCCGACGCGTGGCTCGACTCCTCGTACAGCCAGGCCGGCTCGGTCCGCCTGCTCGGCCTCGCCCAGGACGACGGCAATCCGGGCACCGCGCTGACCTCGGCGTGGACCGTCGTCGACGCGCCGGACGGCGGCTCGGCCGCCTTCGACCCGGCGAACGCGCCCGGCACGGTGGCCCGGTTCACCAAGTCCGGCCGCTACACGCTGCGGCTGACCGTCAGCAACGGCACCGCGACCGCGGCGAAGGACGTCGTGGTGCAGGCGACCGCGCTGAGCGAGGGCGAGATCAACGTCGCCTCGGCCGCGACCCCGTCGGCCAGCTTCACCGCCGGCTGGAACTCGGTGAACGCGGTCAACGACGGCAAGCCGCCGCTGTTCAGCGGGGGCGCGCAGACCGACGTCTGGGGCACCTGGACCGGCAACGAACCGGCCACCCGCTGGCTCCAGTACGACTTCGGCTCGCCCGTACGCGTCGACAAGGCGTCGATCGACTTCTGGTCGGACTCTGCCACCGGCGGAAGCGGCGTCTCGGTGCCGAAGTCGTGGAAGCTGCAGTACTGGGACGGCACGGCGTTCCAGGACGTGACCGGCGCGACCGGGTTCGACCCGGCGGTCCGCGGCAGCACCAACAAGGTGACGTTCGACCCGGTCACCACCACTCGACTGCGGGCCACCTTCAACGCGCTGCCCGACGCGGCCGGCACGGCGTACTCCGCGGTCGGGGTCTCCGAATGGCGGGTCTTCGCCGCCGCGGCGAGCTCGATCCAGGGCGTGGACGCGCGCACCCGGATCGGCGTCACACCCGCGCTCCCGGCCGCAGTGGACGTCACCTATGCCGACGGCGCCACGCTGCCGGTCGCGGTGACCTGGGGCCAGATCGACCCGGCCAAGCTGGCGGCCGCCGGTGACTTCACCGTCTCCGGCTTCGTCAACGGAACCACGCTGACCGCCACCGCCCACGTGTGGGTCCGCGGCGATGACCCGGTGCAGATCAACACGATCGACCCGGTCACCGTCACGACCAGGGCCGGCGTCCCGCCGAAGCTGCCCACCGGCGTGACCGTCGGCTACAACGACGGCTCCCGGCAGAGCGGCATCGCCGTCACCTGGGCCGCCATCGACCCGTCGAAGTACGCGGCGGCGGGGACGTTCGAGGTGAGCGGCCAGGTGGCCGGCACCGACAAGACCGCCATCGCGACCGTGGTCGTCGGCGACGGCGGCTCGACCGGTCAGTTCGACGTGCGGGTCCAGGCCAGGGCCCAGTGCCTCGGCGGCAAGGCCTACGTGGCCGTGAACGCGGTCAACGCCGACGACCAGAACCTCGACATCGAGCTGGCTACGCCGTACGGGTCGAAGAGGGTCCCCGCGGTCGCTCCCGGCCGGACCGCTTATCAGCAGTTCAACTCGCGGGCCGCGACCGTGGCCGCCGGCGGCGCGACCGTGAAGGTCACCGGCGGCTCGGTCACCACCGAGACCAACGCTCCCTACCCGGCTCTCACCTGCGATTGACAGGAGTACGCATGAACATCCCGAAGCGGCTGGTCGCCGTGGCGGCGCTGGCCGGCGTGGCCGCCTTCCCGACCGCGGCGGTCGCTGATCCCGGCGACTCCTCCGATGTGGACGTGATCGTCGACATCACCCCGATCAAGGTGCCCGGCGTGCTGGCCCTGACCGTGGCCGGCAGCGCGGTGGCCCTGCGGGAGAACGACTCCACGCCGACCGTCCGGCAGTTCACCGGCACCCTGCCCACGGTGACCGTCACCGACACCCGCACCGCCGACGAGATTCCGGCCGGCTCCAGCTGGGCCGTGCTCGGTTCGTCGAGCGACTTCACCGGCACCGGCCTGGCTCCGATCACCGCCGACCACCTCGGCTGGAAGCCGCGGCTGGTCGACCCCGGCGACAGTGCGGGACAGGTGAGCGAGGGCGAGGAGGTCGTCACCTCGCTCGACCAGCCGACCCAGCCCGGCAACAACGTCGGACTCACCGACCAGGAGCTACTGGTGTCCACATACGACTCGGCGTCGGTCACCGGCGGGGCGTACTCGGTCAACGCGGACCTGTTCCTGCGCACCCCGGCGGACGTCCAGGCCGGCTCCTATCAGGCGAAGCTGACGCTCTCCCTGTTCGAGTAGTCGCGGTCCGGCGGGCCGTGCGCGGCCCGCCGGCCGTCGAGAGGACCCCGATGATCCCGCAGCTAATCGCCGCCGTCCTTCTGGCCGCCTCTCCGTTGCACGCCGACCCCGGCACCAAGGTCACCTGGACGGTCCAGCCGGCCGACGGGAGCCGGTGGATCGAGCGCACTCTCGACCCCGGTCAGAAGGTCACCGAGAAGATGGCGGTGCGCAACCTGGGCACCGTCGACGCGGTGTTCGCCCTGAGCGCGGCCGACGGTTACCTGACCGACAAGGGCCGCTTCAACATGCTCGCGTCGGACAAGAAGTCGGTCGACGGCGGCACCTGGATCGACGTGCGGCACAGCGTCGCCGTCGGTGCGGGCCAGACCCGGATCGTCCCGTTCACCATCACCGCCCCGGCTGGCGCGACCCCGGGCGACCACCCGGCCGGCATCGCGGCGTCGGTCCTCAGCCGCTCCGGCACCGTGCAGGTCGAAAGCCGCGTCGGCTTCCGGGTTCTGCTCCGGGCCAGCGGAACCGTCCGGGCCGCGCTCGCCGCGCAGCGGGTCAGCGTCCGCTACGACCGTTCCTGGAACCCGCTGCGGTCCGGCACGGTCCACGTCACCTACACGGTGGCGAACACCGGCAATGTGCGGGCGGGCGCCCGCGCGTCCGTTTCCGTCGCCGAGCTGTTCGGCGCCCACCACCGGGCCGGCGACCCGGTCGCGGGGGAGCTGTTGCCCGGCGGCGCCCGCCCGGCCGACGCCCGCGTCCACGGCGTGTGGGGGATCGGTCCCGTGCACGCGAGGATCCTGCTCTCCCCGGCCGATCCGGCCGGCCCCACCGACGTGACGGTGTGGGTCGTGCCGTGGCCGCAGCTCATCGCGGTGGCATTGCTGGTCGCACTCGTCCTCGTCCTGCGTGCCCTGTCCCGTCGGCGCCTCGAGCGGCTGATCGAGAACGCCCGGCAGGAAGTTCTGAGAAAGGACAACCCGTGATTCCGCTCAACCGACGGCAACTCCTCCAACTCTCCGCGCTCGGCGCCGCATCGGCCGGCCTCGTCACCGCGCTGCCCCCGGGCGCGGTCTGGGCCGCCGCCCCGGCCGATGTCGGTCCCGGATCGACCGCACCGGTCCGGCCCTTCCCGCTGAGCGATGTGCGGCTGGGCAACGGCCTGCTGCAGACCAAGCGCGACCGCACCAAGGCCTTCCTGCGGGCGTACGACGAGCGCCGCTTCCTGGTGCTGTTCAACAACCAGGCCGGCCGGCCCAACCCGGCGGGCGTCGCCGTGCCGGGCGGCTGGGAGGACGGCGGTCTGCTCAGCGGCCACTGGACCGGGCACTACATGACCGCCCTCGCGCAGGCGTACGCCGATCAGGGCGAGGCCGTCTACAAGACCAAGCTCGACTGGATGGTCACCGAGCTCGCCGCGTGCCAGGCCGCCATCACGGCCCGTCTCTCCTGGTCCAAGTTCGACGAGGCCGACGGGACGGCGCTGAAGGACGCCTCGCCCAACGGCCGCGACGCCGGCATCGTGGCCGCCTCCACGGCCGGAGCGGCCGACTGGATCCCCACCTATCCGGGCTATCTCGGCGCCCTCCCGGAGGACGCGGTGCTGCGCCTCGGGCCGCCGCGCTGGGCGGTGTACGGCGGCAACGCGGACACCAACACGTGGGCGCCCTGGTACACCCAGCACAAGATCATGCGCGGGTTGCTCGACGCCTACTACCACACCGGTAACGCCCAGGCCCTCGACGTGGTCACCAAGATGGCCGACTGGGCGCACCTGGCGCTGACCCTCGGCGACAAGAACCACCCCGACTATCCGGGCCCGCTGACCCGCGACGACCTCAACTACATGTGGGACCTCTACATCGGCGGCGAGTTCGGCGGCGCCAACGAGGTGTTCCCGGAGATCCAGGCGCTCACCGGCGACCCGAAGCACCTCGAGACCGCCAAGTGCTTCGACAACCGCGAGTCGCTCTTCGGCGCCACCGTGGAGAACCGCGACATCCTCGTCGTCACCCCGGCGACCCGGCCCGGCCGCCGACGCGACCTGCGGCTGCACGCCAACACCCACGTGCCGCAGTTCATCGGCTATCTGCGCATCTTCGAGCACGGCGGGGCGGCGGAGTATTTCACCGCGGCCAAGAACTTCTACGGCATGGTCGTGCCGCACCGGATGTTCGCCCACGGCGGCACGAGCGGCAACTACCCGGGCTCCAACAACAACCTCGAGCTGTTCCAGAACCGGGACGACATCGCCAACGCGGTGGCGACCAGCGGCGCCGAGAGCTGCACGACGTACAACCTGATGAAGCTGGCCCGCAACCTGTTCCTGCACGAGCACGATCCGGCCTACATGGACTACTACGAGCGCGGCCTGCTCAACATGATCGCCGGGTCCCGCGCCGACACCACCTCGACCGGCGACCCGCAGGTCACCTACTTTCAGCCGGTCGGGCCGGGCACCGTGCGCAGCTACGGCAACACCGGCACCTGCTGCGGCGGCACCGGCCTGGAGAACCACACCAAGTACCAGGAGACGATCTACCTCAAGTCGGCCGACGAGGGCGCGCTCTGGGTCAACCTCTACGTCCCGTCCACGCTCACCTGGGCGTCGAAGAGCTTCACCGTGACTCAGGAGACGACTTACCCGCGGTCGGACCGGGTGACGCTCACCGTGGACGGCTCGGGGCCGCTCGACCTCAAGCTGAGGGTGCCCGGCTGGGCCCGGAAAGGCTTCACCGTCACGGTCAACGGCGCCGTCGTCAACCTGGTCGCTCACCCCGGCACCTATGTGACGCTGAGCCGGACCTGGAGCCCGGGCGACGTGGTGGAGATTCGGATGCCGTTCAGCATCCACATCGAACGGGCGATCGACCGCCCCGACACCCAGGCGGTCTTCTGGGGACCGGTGCTGCTGCAGATCCTGGGCGGGGGTACCACGTGGCGTGAACTGACGCTGTACGCCGGCCTCAAACTCGACGGCGACTACTCCCGGGCCGCGGTCACCGCGGGGCCGCCGACCGCGACCGGCGACCCGACCTTCCTCGCCGGGGGGCTCACCCTGCGGCCCTACTACATCAGCGACAACCAGGCCGCGTCGTCCTACTTCCGCCGGACCGAGCCGGCGATCGTGTTCGGCTCCACCGGCACCGGGGTGCCCAACCGCAAGCGCGACGACGGGCTGCCGCGGTACGACGTCCCGGTCGCCGGCGTCACCTCGCCCGGCACCGACGGCCCGACGTTCCTCGACGTGCTCTGGGACCAGGCGCCGTTCGCGACCCACGGGCAGTTCGTCACGGCCGTCGGTGACACCGCCGCGGCGTTCGTGATCGCGGGGATATTCACCGCGGGGGAGAGGGACGCCATCATCTCGGCCGCCGCCGCGGCCGAGGCGGAACTGTCGCCCCTGCGGGTCGAGGTCGAGGCGCGTACGCAGCGGGTCGGCGCGACGATGTACGTCGCGGTCAATGCCCGCAACGCCGATCAGGTGCCGCTCACCATCGAGCTGAGCACGGCGTACGGGTCGCGGACGGTTCCCGACGTGGCGCCCGGTCATTCGGCGTACCAGTCCTTCACCACGCGCGCCGCGTCGATCCCGCCCGGCACCGCGACCGTCAAGGCGAGCGCCACCGTCGGTGGCTCGCCGGTGACAGCGCAGTTCGACGTCGCCTATCAGACCCCGTAACCCGTCCCGACCTCAGTCGCCGTCGCCAGGTCCTCGGCGACTGAGGTCGGCCTCACCTAGCGGTAGCGGAAGATGATGCGGCCACGGGTCAGGTCGTAGGGGCTGAGCTCGACGAGCACCCGGTCGTACGGAAGGATTTTGATGTAGTTCTTGCGGATCTTTCCGCTGATGTGGGCCAGCACCTTGTGGCCGTTCTGCAGTTCCACCCGGAAGGTGGCGTTGCGCAGGCACTCGAGAACCGTGCCTTCGAGTTCGATGCCGTTCGACCCTCTCATCGCAGCACCAGCTCGAGGTTGCTGCCGGTGCGCCGGGCGCCGATGCCCTCGAACAGCGCCGTGGCGGCCACATTGGACTCGGTCACCTCGGCCGAGGCGGCTTCTTTGCCGATGTTGTGCAGCGCGCCCAGCGTGTGGGCCAGCAGCGCGCGGGCGATGCCGCGGCGCCGGGAACCGGCCCGGACGGCGATCAGCCCGATGCGCGGCCGCCGGGTTGCCGTCGCGACCCGCAGCAGGCCCACGTAGCGGCCGGATCGCGCCGCCACGGCGTATTTCGACGGGTCGAGGACCGAGTTGGCCAGTATCTCGGCCGGCATGTCCGGCCAGCCCGGGCCGGCCTCGATTTCGTCGCGGATCGTGCGGTCGAGGGCGCGTAGCCGCGTTTCCTCGGCCCGACCGAAGGCCACGACCGTCACGCCGGCCGGCCGGGCCGAGTCGAGGCCGGTGGCCCGGGGGTCGGTGGGCACGGCGTACTCCCACTCGCGGCGCCGCACGGTGAAGCCGGCGCGTTGCCAGCGGGCGGTGAGGTCGAGCTCGGCCTCGTCGACCATGGTGTGCAGCGGCCTCGGGAGGGCGGCCAGCATGGCCTCGGCCAGCCGGTCGAAGGCCGCGTCGTGCCAGGCGTCGATGCTGACGAACATCCGCCCGTCGGGCCGGCGCGATGTCGCGCCGCGGCCGACCACGAGGTCGTCCTCCAGGGCATGCCATTGGCCGGGTGCGATGTGTGAGACGAGCACGACGTTGCTGAATTCCACTGGTTTCACAGGTTGGTGCCTTTCGGATCGCCCTTGTCGGGGCGCTCCCGGCGACACCTATGTCAGTGGCCGGCCGGTGACAACGAGGGGAGCACCCACATCGATACAACGTTCACGGGGTCTCACCTCCTCGGTCGGTGTCACGGCGCCGGAAAACGTATCAACCGGCTCGCCGCGCTGTCCACCACATTTCTGGCTCGTGCCGAGGTGACGTCCGCGAGGGCTGGGAACTGCAGCTCGCCCCCAACCACCTCGGGCACTTCAACCTGACGTCCTCCCTGCACGGGTCGCTCGCCGCGGCCGGTGGGGCCCGGGTCGTCTCGGTGAGCTCGAACAGTCACCGCACCTCCCTGATCGTCTTCGACGACCTCATGTCCGAGCGCCGCCCGTACGATCCGTGGCTCGCCTACGGCCAGTCGAAGACCGGAAACATCCTGCCCACGGTCGAGATCGCGCGCCGCTGGAGCGACGACGGCATCATCGCCAACGCGCTCATGCCGGGCGGCGTCCGCAGCGGCCTGGCGCGGCGACCTCCGTGCTGCTGGCCGCCTCCCCGCTGATCGACGGCGTGAGCGGACGGTACTTCGAGGGCTGCAACGAGGCCGAACCGACGACCGGCCCGGCCGCCGAGGACGGTGGGCGCCCGCACGCCCTCGACCCCGAGGCCGCGTCCCGTTTGTGGGAGGTCTCGGCCGGCCTGCTGAACGCGTGAACGGGGCCGGCCCCGGGGTACCTCCTTACCGGAACACGTTCCGGGAGGATCCAGTGGAATTGCGCCCAGGTCGCGGGCCGACGGCCGCCGCAACCGTGAGCTGGTGCTCGGCGTCGCGTCACAACTGTTCGTCGAGAACGGGCCGGACGTGCCGTTCACGGAGATCGCCAAGAAGGCCGGGGTCGGCGTCGGCACGGTCTACCGGCATTTTCCGACCCGCGAGGCGCTGATCTCCGCGGCGTACGCGTCGGAACTGGACGCGGTCTGCCAGGCCGCCGCCGAGCTGCTGGCTCAGATGCCGCCGGCGGCGGCGCTGCGCGCCTGGATGGGCCGCTTCATCGACTACATGACCATGAAGATCGGCCTGACCGCCGCGATCCAGTCCGTCGTCGCCGCCGGCGGAAACCCGTACGCCCGCAGCCGGGAACGGCTGGACGAGGCGCTCGAGGTGCTGCTCGGGGCGATGGTGGCAACCGGTGAGGCCCGGCCCGAAGTGCCGGCCGACGACGTCCTCATGACGCTGAGCGGCATCGCGATGGCGGCCGGCGCCCCAGAGCAGCGCGAGCAGGCCGAGCGCATGGTCGACCTGCTCGTCGCCGGAATCCTGGTGCGCTAGCCCGGCGCGTCGCCGAGCGGTGGATTCAGTCGCCGGCTGTCCGGGGGACGAAGACCTGGATCTGGCCGTCCTGTTCGCGGGCCAGGATCGCCGGCAGGCGGGCCGGCTTGGCGGCCAGCTGGTAGCGGATCACCTCGCCGTCGAGAGCGAAGAACGTGCGGTGGCAGGGGCAGTCCAGCCGGCTCTCGGGAAGATTGAGGACCAGGCGGCAGGCCTGGTGCGTGCACACGCCGGAGCGGGCGCTGACGACGCCGTCGACGCGGTGGAGATAGCCGGTCACCGCGCCGGTGTCGAAGGTCCGCGCACCGCCCTCGGCCAGCTCCTCGCTGGCCAGGATCGTGTGCCAGGTGCCGTCGCTCGGTGACAGGGTCGGGGCGGGCTCGGCCACCGACGGCGCCGCGACCGTACGGTCGACCACGACGGCGACGACCGCGGAGGCGGCCGCCGCGGCGGTGCCGGCGAGCAGCTGGCGACGCCGGCCGGCCGGCCGGCGGCTGACCTCGGGCTCGGGCTCGCCGGTGCGGGCCATTTCGGCCGCCACCTTGACCCGCAGGCCGGCCAGGAATTCGGGCCGCGGCATGGCGCCTTCCGGGTCGGCCGCCCGCAGGGCGATCGCGGCGCGCAGCGCGTCCGTCTCGTCGTCGGTGGGCACGAAGCGTCCCGGCCGTCTCTGGCGCAGCAGCCGGTCGATGTAGGAGGAGATCCGGCGCACCCGGTTCACCGCCCTTCCGCGTCGATCAGTTTCGCGGCCGCTCGCAGCGCCCGATATTGCAGCACCTTGGCGTTGCCGACGGTGACTCCGAGGTGTGCGGCCGCCTCGCGGATCGACGCGGCCTGGAGGAACCTCAGCTCCAGAATCTTGCAGTATCGCTCCGGGAGCGCCGCCAGCACCCGCCGCACCCGGCCGGCCGCCTCCGGCCGGTCGGGTGCGGCCTCGAACTCGTCGGCGATGGCGTCCGGGTCGATCGAGGTGAGCTGACGGCCGAGGGTGCGGCGCCAATGTTCGGCGAGCGCCGTACGCGCGGTGGCCCGCAGGTACGCCCGTACCTCCCCGACCGACGCGTCGGGGCGCAGCCGCGGCATCGCGGCGAGGAAGACCTCGGTCGTCAGGTCCTCGGCGTCCGGCCGGTTGCCGACGCGGCTGAACATCAGTCGGTAGACCCGCTCCGCGTTGTCCCGGTAGACCTCTTCCCAGCTCGGGTACGTGTCGTCACCCACCAGGCGCAGGCCCGGGGGTTCCGAGGGCTGCGGCTCCGCAACCGCCATCGGCTTCACCTCCTGCCCTCAGATACTCGTGCGGGTTACACCGGGGCGCTCCCGGCGTCGTCGCGGGTAGATCCACAGCGCCGCGACCAGGCCCAGGGTCGCGATCTCCGACAGCACGCTGAGCAGCGCGTCGGGGTGCGGCTGGAACCCGCGCTCGGTGAAGCCCCACACTCCCACGGTGCGCGACAGCAGGAAGCCGCCCAGGGCGCCGAGCGCGGTGCCGGCGGCTCCCAGTTGCAGGATCACGGGGCCCGCGAACAGCAGAAGTGTGGCCACCGCGAAGGAGACCGCGGCCTGCACAAGGAACATCGTTCCGATCGGGGAGATGAAGCGGTAGCCGTGCACGTAGAGGTCGGCGTGCACGTACCCGCTCGCGGCGACGGTGGCCACCACGCCGAGCCGGATCACCAGCGGAAGTCTCATGTGAGCCGCTCCTCCTTCAGCGCCAGCGCGTGGTCGCCCTCCCGATAGGTCACGCTGCGGATGCCCAGGGCGTCCTGGAGTTGCCGGGCCGGCAGGACCTGCGGGGTCGGCGCGGGGCCGTGCCCGGGAGCCGGGAGCGGATAGGCCGTCGTCGTGGCCGAGTGGAAGGTGATGTTGCCCTCGGTCTTGGTGAACAGCTGGTGGACGTGACCGTTGAGGCACGTCACCGAGGAGAAGCGCCGCAGCATGTTGATCACTTGCAGCGAGTCGTCGGTGCTCCAGCCCCACTGCGGATACATCGCGAACAGCGGGATGTGGCTGAACACCACGATCGGGGTGTCCGGCTTCAGTCCGGCCAGATCGCGGCGTACGAAATCAAGCTGTTCCGGGCCGAGATGGCCGGCCTTCTCCAGGCTCAGGGTGTTGACCAGGGCCAGGAAATGCACGCCGTGGGTGTCGAAGCTGTACCACCCGTCGCCGGACGTGTTGGCGCCGAAGGCGCCGCGATAGGCCTTACCGCCGTCCCCGACCGAGTCGTGCTCGCCCGGCACCACGAACACCCGGTCCGTGCGGGTCGTCGACAACATCTGCTTGACCTGGTCGAACTGCCCCGGGGTCGACAGATGGGTGAGATCGCCGGTGTGCATGACGAAGTCCGGCCGGAACCCCAACGCGTTGATCCGGCCCAGAGCGTGGTCGAACGAGGCCGTGACATCGGTGTTGGCGGGCCCGGTGAACCCGATGTGGCTGTCCGAGACCTGGACGAACCGCAGCGTGTTCGGGTCGGCCGTCGCGGCGGCCGCGATGTCGTCCTGATCATCGGCGATCCGGCTGATCACCTCCCCGCCGACCACACTGAGCACCACGGCGCCGCCGAACCATCCGGCGTGGCGCATCAACTGCCGTCGCGTCATCCCCTCGCTCATGGCGTCACCGTCACGGTCGCCGTCATGAACGGGTGGATCGTGCACAGGTACTGGTAGGTGCCGGCCTTGGTGAAGGTGAAACTGAACGTGTCGCCGGTGTTCATGGCCTGGGAGTTGAGCGGGCCGCCGGATCCGCCACTGGTCACCGTGTGCGCGTCGGAGTCCTGATTCGTCCAGGTCACCTTGGTTCCGGCCCGCACCGTCAACGCGGCCGGCGCGAAGGCGAAGCCCTTGATGGCGACGCCGTTCCCGGCGACCGGCGCCGCGGCATCGGCGGCCGCCGGCGACGAGGGCATGTCCATGCCGGCCATCGACGACGGCGCGGAGGCGGAGTCGCCCGGCAGGCCCGGCAGGCTGCTGCCCGGTGACGCCTTCAGCCCGGCGTCAGCCGCGGCCTCGCCGGAGCCGCCGCACGCCGAAAGCAGCCCGAAAGAGCCGACCAGCGCGAGCGCGGCGGCGGCGCTCCTCCAGTGCGCGGCGCTGAGTGTGCGCGATTGCATGACTGATGTCCTCCTACTGGATGGGCTGTCCATCTCGTCCGCATAGGAATAGGAGGGGGGTTACACCGGCCGCCGCCGGTGGGCTACCTCAAGGAACGGAACGCGGCCCGCAGTTGCGCCGCGAACAGCTCCGGCTCTTCCCAGGCGGCGAAGTGGCCGCCCCGTTCGGCCTCGCCGAAGTAGCTGAGGGTGGGGTAGGACTGTTCGGCCCAGCTGCGCGGCGTCCGCCAGATCTCGCCCGGGAACGTGCT